>NZ_JCBCCK010000468.1:0-6924 GCF_059864935.1 Planktosalinus sp. | reverse complement strand
TAATCAAAGCCAATTTCCCTGCGCGAATCGCCTTTAGGGTAACCTCAAAAATTGACTCCAGAACCATACTTGACAGTTCAGGTGCAGACCAGCTTATCGGTCGTGGCGATATGCTTTTTACCCAAGGCAACGACCTGACGCGTTTGCAATGTGCCTTTGTTGACACCCCTGAAGTGGAGCAAATTACTAACTATATTGGTTCACAGAGAGCATATCCAAGTGCTCACCTTTTACCTGAATATGTAAGTGAAGAGGGTGGCACAACTCTTGATGTAGGTATCGACGAGCGTGACCCGATGTTCAGGGAAGCCGCAGAAGTACTGGTAATTGCCCAACAAGGTTCAGCATCGCTTTTACAGCGAAAATTAAAACTGGGGTACAACCGTGCCGGAAGAATCATTGATCAGCTGGAAGCTGCCGGTATCGTAGGTCCTTTTGAAGGCAGTAAAGCCAGACAAGTACTTTTCCCCACCATTGATGCGCTCAACAAATTTTTAGATAACGAAACAGAATAAGATTGAAACACATGAAACACCTGATTTTTATATTTTCAGCATTAATAGCATTTTCTACAGTGCAGGCTCAAGATGCCCAGCGCGCCAGAACCCTTTTAAACGAAGTTTCGTCCAAAGTAAAGAGTTATGACAACATCCAGATAGAATTTAGATACACGCTGAGAAACAACAAAGAAAACATCAATCAGGAAACCCGCGGTGATGTGAGTCTGAAAGGCGACAATTATGTGTTGAACCTGATGGGAACCACCATGCTTTTTGACGGTAAAAAACTGCACACTATAGTGCCGGAAGACGAAGAAGTGACCATTTCAAACCACGACCCCAATGACGATACTGCCATCACACCTGCAAAACTGCTCACCTTTTATGAAAAGGGATATACATATAAATGGGACATCGTTCAGGATGTAATGGGAAGAAAAATTCAGTACATACAATTGAGACCCACCGATCCCAAAGCGGAAATCAAAGACATCCTTTTGGGTATTGACACGCAAACCAAGCATATTTACAAGCTTATTCAGCGTCAGGAAAATGGAACGGAGATAACAATCACCGTAAATTCGTTTAAAACCAATCAACCCCTGCCCGACTCCTTGTTTAGGTTTGATGCGGCACGTTATAAAAATTACTACATCAACAATTTGGATTGACCTCATTGAAAATATTAGACAGATATATATTAGTCTCTTACCTCAAAACATTCATCAGTGTTTTTTTAATACTGATGTTTATTTTTGTGTTACAAACCATTTGGCTCTATATCTCTGAACTTGCAGGGAAAGACCTCGATATTGAAATCATTATGAGGTTTCTGCTCTATTTTTCGCCTAAGCTGATACCTTTGGTATTGCCATTAACTATATTGGTAGCATCCATTATGGTTTTTGGAAATTTTGCGGAAAATTATGAGTTTGCTGCAATGAAATCTACCGGGATTTCGCTTCAACGGGCTATGAAAAGTTTAATTGTATTTATATTACTTCTCAGCGGAACCGCTTTTTATTTTGCAAATGAAGTCATTCCCTGGTCTGAGTATAAATCACTGAATTTAAGACGTAACATCGCCCAATTGAAACCGGCCGTAGCCGTGACTGAAGGACAATTTAGCGAAGTGGGCAACATCACCATTAAAGTGGGCAAAAAAAGAGGTGATCGTGGGCAATATCTTGATGATGTTATCATTCACAAGAAAAACCCTAATAGGGTGGGTAATTATACCGTCATCAGGGCAAACAATGGCGAACTCACCAGTCAGGAGGGTTCAAATACCCTTTCGCTGATTCTTTATGATGGAAACTATTATGACGAGATACTTTCAAAAGACCCGCAAAAGCAACACAACCGCCCCTTTGCCAAGAGTTATTTTGAAGCTTACACCATCAATATCGATCTTTCTGACATCAATAACATTGACCTCTCAGAAGAACAAGAACTCTCCAATGAAAAAATGTACCGCATCAGCGAGTTAAGAAAAGAGCTGGATTCGCTTTCTGCCGGTTATAATCAAGACGTTAAAAACTTTCCACAGGACATCAAGGTAAGAAGCGGAATCACAACAATTTCCAGTGGTTTCCAACCTCAAACCAGCGACACTATTCCTGTTGAAAATATACTTGATGCCTATACCTCAGAAACGGAAAAACGACAAATCCTGGAGTTGTCCATTTCAAACGTAAACGGTGCCATTCAAACCATTCAGGCCAGAAGGATTGATTTTCAGCAAAAAGAAAAACGACTACATCAATATGAAATGGCTCTGCACGACAAATTTGTAATTGCCTTTAGTTGTATCATCCTCTTTTTTGTGGGAGCACCACTGGGTGCCATCATCCGTAAAGGAGGCATGGGATTGCCCATGGTGGTTGCAATTTCCATTTTCCTGACCTATCACTTTCTAGGGATTTTCGCAAAAAACAGTGCCCAAAACGGAAAATTGATTCCCTTTATGGGTTCATGGTTGTCTACTTTTATCATGCTTCCCCTGGGAATCTGGTTAACCTATCGTGCCACAACAGACCAGGGTTTGTTTAGCTTTGGTAATTTATTTGAATCTATAAAATCTATGCTCAAGAAATTAGTAAGATTAAAATCCAAAACCGATTAGTTTCAGTACCTTTGCACCGCAAAAAACAGCTTAAAAATTCATTGTTTTGAAAACAGTATCCATAAAGCTCAATACCATTGAGGAAGCCATTGAAGACATTAAAAACGGCAAAATCATTATCGTGGTAGACGATGAAGACCGCGAAAACGAAGGCGACTTCCTGGCAGCTGCCGAAATGGTAACACCACAGATGATCAACTTTATGGCCACACACGGAAGAGGGCTTATCTGTGCCCCTATCACTGAATCGCGCTGTAAAGAACTGGATCTGCATATGATGGTGGGCAGCAACACTGACCCTATGGAAACAGCCTTTACCATTTCGGTGGATTTAAAAGGTCAGGGGGTAACTACCGGTATTTCGGCTTCAGACAGGGCAAAAACCATAAATTCATTAATTGACCCTAACACTAAACCATGGGACCTGAGCAGACCGGGACATATTTTTCCGCTTAAAGCGAAAGAAGGCGGTGTTTTAAGACGCACCGGTCACACAGAAGCTGCAATCGACTTTGCACGTCTTGCCGGACTCAATCCTGCAGGTGTCATTGTCGAAATAATGAACGAAGACGGCACCATGGCCAGATTGCCTCAGCTGGTTGAAATTGCTGGTAAATTTGATTTAAAACTGGTATCGATTGAAGATTTGGTTGCTTACCGTATGCAACACGACTCACTGATTGAGAAAAAAGAAGACTTTTACATCCAGACCAATTTTGGGGAATTCCGCCTGAGAGCATACAAGCAAACCACCAACGATCAGATCCATCTGGCACTTTCCAAAGGGGTTTGGAAACAGGATGACCCGGTACTGGTGAGGGTAAATTCCACTTTGGTGAATTATGATATATTAAGTACACTTACCAACAATACCGATAAAAAACTGGACGATATGTTTGCCTTACTGAATAAGGAAGGCAAAGGTGCCATCGTGTTTGTCAATCAACAAAGCCAGTCGTTGGACATTTTAAATCGTTTGAGTGAACTCAAAAAACTTCAAACCAAAGACAGTATTGCCAAAGCACCTCAAATAAAAATGGATGCCAAGGATTTTGGTATTGGCGCACAAATCCTGCACGATTTGGGAATTCACAAAATCAAGTTGATGTCAAATACCAAGCAGGCCAAACGTGTGGGTATGATTGGCTACGGACTTGAAATCACAGAATACATCAGCTATTAAAGCACCGACTGAATGGCTGTGGCCATCTTTTGAGCGCGTTCACGCACCTGCTCTTCTGTCCAGCTCAATTTAACGAGAGACGAAATGTTCCTTCCCATAATGGCGTCGCTTTTAGAAAAATCGGTATTGTTTAAATCCTGCATTTGAGTGCGAACTTCTTGGGGTAGATTTCCAAGGGATTTCAGGTTGCGCAAATGTTCCCAGCCGTTGATGTAATGCCAATTGTTTTTAAACCAGTAAAAACAGGCATCCACTCCACTTTCGATTAGAGCTTTATGTGCCTTTTCAGCAAGTTGGGTATCAGGCAAAAAGAAATTGATAAACGAATAATTCTCCACCCCACTCTCGGGCACACGTCTGAAAGTAACGCCTTCAATTTTTTCAAGAGCTTCCCTGATTATGGTATAATGCTTTTTTTGAATGGCAAGAAATTCATCAAGCTTTCGCAATTGGGCAATACCCACTGCGGCATTCAGTTCTGAAATTCTGAAGTTATAGCCCAAATGAGGGTGTGTTTCTGCTCCGCGATCGTTTCCGATATGGTCGTGGCCGTGATCTTGATATTGATCGGCGTTGATGTAATACCTCTTGTTGTTGGTAACCACAGCTCCACCTTCTCCACAGGTAATGGTTTTTACGAAATCAAAAGAAAAACATCCCAGATCACCATAAGTACCCAGCGGTTTTCCGGCATAGCTTCCACCTAAGGCCTGGCAGGCATCTTCCAGTAAAAGCAGCTTGTGTTTGTCACAAATGGCCTTCAATGCAGCCAAATCGGCCATTGAGCCACACATATGCACAGGCATGACACATTTGGTTTTTTGTGTAATTGCTTTTTCAACGGCTTTGGGATCAAGCGTCAATGTGTCGTCTATATCCACCAAAACCGGCACTGCACCCAGCATCATAATGGATTCAAAACTCGCCACAAATGTGAAGGTGGGCAAAATGACCTCATCGCCTGCTCCTACTCCGGCAGCTGTAAGTGCTACGGTGAGCGCAGCAGTACCGCTTGAAACAAGCTGGCAGTGTTCAGTTTGCATGCGTTTGGCGAAGGCTTGTTCAAATTCGCGTGCCTTCCAATGGCCGTTGCGCATTCCATCAAAACCATAGCGCATCAACACGCCACTTTCCAGTATATCGTTGACTTCTTTTCGTTCTTCGTTTCCAAACAGTTCAAATCCGGGCATAATTAGGTTTTAGGTTTGTCCTCCCCCTAAATCCCCCTCCAAAAGAGGGGGACTTTTGAGAGGTTCAGGTTTATAAATCTATTTTCATTTAAATTCTATTACAGTTTCAGAAACTTCTTTGCGGACTTTTTTGAATTCGGCAAAAAAATCATCTTCGGCACGATAACCCACAGGCATCACCAACACTGATTTTAAGCCCATTTCTTTCAGTTTTAAATAGTCATCATACTTTTCCGGCTCAAAGCCTTCTATGGGGCAGGAATCAATCTTCTCGATGGCGCAAACGGTAAGCAGGTTGCCCATAGCGAGGTAGGCCTGATTTTTGGCCCAATTGAAAATTTCTGTTTCATTTTTCTGCTTAAATTCTTCTATTAAAATATCCCTGAACGGAGACAGTATCGTTTTTGAAGTGCCCCTTTTTTGTTCAACCAACTCAAAATAATTGTTAATATACTCTGCATTCATATCAGTGACCACACAAAACACCAGCAAATGAGAGGCGTCTTTGACCTGTTGTTGGTGCATAGAAAACTTTACAAGCTCGTTTTTCATTTCCTGATTATCGATAACCAGCAAGCGAATGGGCTGAAGACCGTATGATGTTGCTGTTAGGTTAAAAGCTTCTTTGAGGGCATCCACTTTCTCCTGTGAAAGTATTTTGTTGGGGTCAAACTTTTTGGTGGCATAACGCCAGCTAAGGTTTTTGATGGATTCTGTCATCAGATAGGGTTTGTTACAAAAGTACAAATCAAGGAAGACAAAGCCGTTGAAAGTTATCAAAAAAATTTATACTGAAAAAGTAAAAATTAAGTATTAAAAAGCTTTAGTAAACAAAAAAAGGATTTTATATTTGCACCCACCTACGCACACGACATGCGTCGGTGCTTCGGCGGGCAAGCCCGCTAAAAATTTTGGAGGAATGGCAGAGCGGTCGAATGCGGCAGTCTTGAAAACTGTTGAGGGTCACACCTCCGGGGGTTCGAATCCCTCTTCCTCCGCTTGATTATGTTTCAAAAGAAACATTAAATATCAAAACCCTTTAAACTTCAATGTTTAGAGGGTTTTTTCTTTTCACACCTATTTCAAAATACACATTAAGTGTCATAGTTTAGTTACCCTATTTAGGTTACCCTCTTTACTGTTGGAGAAATAGGGTAACTAATTTTTAGGGAATGTCAGGGAATTCCTAGCTTCATCTTTCCTTTACGGGTAGTTTTTTACTTACCACACTAAAAAAATTAGATATGAGATATTAGACTTAAAAGGATGTGTTTTGAAGCTGGTGGTGAAATGAGGGTGGTGATTTTTTTCAAAACCGGAGGCTTGACCTTGACAGTGCTTTGGCGGCTGGTGGAGGGGGCCCACTAACTTTGCTTCCTTTTTATTTGTTCCGGGAATATATTTTAAACTTTAATATAGTGTATGTTGATTGTAAGCACGCGTTGCTGTGCTTTTTGATGAAGGAATAAATTGGTATTACAGCATTTGAATGACGAGAGCCCCGCCTTCGCGAGGATTGGAGCCCGCTACCTTTGCTTCCTTTTTATTTGTTTTCGGAAAAATATCACAAACTTAAACTTTGCTTTTGTAAACACTATATTCCGAAATTATGGAGTTTAATGGATGAGCTATCTGCCAATGTTAGAGTGCTTTCATTTTCATTAAAATTATAGTAAATCTTTATGCTGAAATTCTGGTAAAAGATAGATGCTTAAAGCTGGTCAGCTATCTCCCAAAAGTCTATCCGTTGGGTTTGAATAAAACAAATGCATATTCTTTATTGGTGTCAAAATATGCTTGTACAATTTTCATTTTTGATTGACTCCCTATTTCTTCAATATCGCTCCAAAAAAACTTTTTTGAAATCTCGGTATGAATGGCTTCGAAAGCATCAAAAGCAACAGTAAAACCATCTGGAAATTGCAC
>NZ_JCBCCK010000440.1:0-4702 GCF_059864935.1 Planktosalinus sp. | reverse complement strand
TAGGTCTCCAATGACACAGGAAAAATTATCGCCTTCAGGTTACTAAACAACGGAACTTATGACTCAAGCTTTGCCAATGCAGGTGCATATTTTGAAAATGCACACTATAACGCCCGGGCACTGGGTATAAAAACCACAGCAACTGGCAACATCGTTCTTGCCGGACACGGGCGATTTGGTCCCTTTGACCCCTATGGAATGATTTTAATCCAATTGAACGAGAATGGTATACTCGATACCGGTTTTGCGACAGCCGGTCGTGTGCATCTACCCATTTACAGCGAATCCAACGCTATTAGCCTGCATATTCTAAACGATGATAGTATTGTGGTAACAGGAGGCTATCAAAGTACCTATATTGCCAAATTTGACTCCCTCGGTTCTCCGGAAACCAATTTTGGAACAAACGGGGTGGTCAATGACTTCCATTTTCCCTGGACAGGATTTAATACGGTGTCCGTAGTATCGGGTAACAGGATTCTCCTAAGTGCGAACAACTCCTTTGGACATTGTGCACAGCAAAAGCAGGAAGCGCTGTTTATGCGACATTTTCTAAATGAACAGAGCCTAAACATAACAGCTCATCCCGCACCCGACCTTGCTGCCTGTGATACTTCCGCAAACGGTATCGCAACATTCGACCTGACAGTCAACGACAACATAATCATTTCCGGACAAAGCGGAGCAACAGTGAGTTACCACGATACCCTAGGTGATGCTCAAACAGGAACAGCTGCTATTCCAAATCCGCAAACCTATACAAATACCACAAATCCGCAAACCATCTATGCGCGCATTCAGGACGGTATTGGGAATTTTGACACTACAAGTTTTGATCTTATTGTTTACCCTAATCCAATTCCAGGTCTGGTAAACGATATGGCCTTGTGTGACTCAGGGAATGGTTCAGCCGATTTTGATTTGAGTATAGCCGGTGCGCAAGCTGTTGACGGTCAGCCAAATTTAACCCCCACATACTATAACACCATTGCAGATGCTGTAGCTGGTGGAACAGCGGGTCAAATTTTCTCACCATTTACAAGTGGCTCCCAAACTATATACCTACGTTTGACTGATGATATCACAGGCTGTTTTACAGTCGTTTCTTTTGAAATTGAAGTAGTGCCCACCCCCCTGATAACTTCCCCTGCACCTTTAAACATTTGTGACGAAGGAGTAGCAAACGGCATTGCCACATTCAACCTGAATTTGGCCACTACTCAAATAACAGGCAATGACCCTAACCTGGGCGTGACCTATTATGAAACCCAAGCCCAAGCAGAGACCGGAAATGTTGGAAATCAACTGCCCTTGATGTATCAGAATCAGAATCCCTATTTTCAGACTATTTATGTGCGTGTTGTAAATCTGACCACGGGTTGTTATAGCATAGCACCACTTGATCTAATAGTTGAAGTTGCCCCGGCAGCATTTGTCCCTGACCCATTGACTTATTGTGACCCTGTTAATGGCGGATTTGGATTTTTCACACTCACTGATGCTGATAATCAAATTACAGGAAGTACACCGGGGGTCAATGTAACCTACCACTTAACACCTTCAGATGCAGACAATGGTGTATGGCCGCAGACCAGTCCGTTTTTTAATACGGTACAATATACCCAGACACTGTATGCTCGGGTGTCGATAACCGGTATAGATTGCTACAACACCGTTGATCTTGATTTACAGGTGTTGGACACCCCTCAACTGGTGGTTCCCGACGATTTAATAGACTGTAACACCAATAGCAATGGTACAGCTGTATTTGATTTAACCGTTGTAGAGTCTCAAATGATGTCATATATCCCCAATCCAGGTGATTACAACATTTTCTATTATGCAACTGCTGCTGATTTGACCAATGACAACCCGATTTTGGTTCCCGGGGCGTACACCAATGTCGTACAATACCAGCAGACCATCTATGTAGTAGTAGAAGACGACACAAACAACTGTACCTCCCAAGTAGAATTTGAATTGATTGTTGCTGACTTGCCTGTTCTATTTCTACCCACACCTTTGGAACTTTGTGATGTAAACAACCCCGGAGACGAGCAGGAAGAGTTTAACTTAAGTCTGGCAACTCTGGAGATTACCGGAGGAGACACAAGCATTCAAGTTACCTATCACCTAACCCAGAGCGATGCGGACGCAGGAGTAAACCCTATAGGGCCATTATATACAAATGTGGTCAACTACCAGACCATATACATCCGTGTGGTAAGTCTGGGCGGCTGTGTGATTTCACAGGGCTATACACTAACCCTGATAGTCAACCCGCTGCCATCACCTCAAGAGCCGACACCTTTGGAAAAATGTGACCCTGACAATACCGGACATACTGAGTTTGATTTGGACAGTAAGATTCCCGAAATACTCAACAACGAGCCGGATGTTGTAATCACCTTCCACGAGACCTTGATTGATGCCCAAGATGGCAATTTTGCCCTGATGAGTCCTTATTTAAATGTCGTACAATACCAGCAGACTGTCTATGTGCGAGCCGAGAACACTATCACCGGTTGTTTTGCAACCATGGAGTTGTTGTTAATGGTCAACAATTCACCTAATGTGCCCTTAGTGCTGGACGACCTGGTAATATGTAGAGAAGATCCACCGGGTATCGGAATCCTCTTTGACCTAACACTTCAGGAGTGGGCTATTTATGGAACCCAAGACCCGACCTTGTTCAACCTGAGCTACCACTCAACACAAGGAGACGCACAAACAGGCACCAATGCTATAGCAAATCCTTCAGCTTTTGCAAACTTTACCAACCCGCAAACCATTTATATCCGTCTGGAGGACATTTATAACGGTTGCTTTGCCACGACTTCATTTGATTTGATAGTTGCACAATTATTCATGGACCAATCACCTGATGATATTTATATTTACGAAGGCGACGGCGACGGCATAGCAGTGTTTGACCTTACAGTAAACGAACCACTGATGCTGGGTAACCAAAATGCAGCTGATATTAGTTTTTCCTATTTTGAATCACTGGCCGATGCTTATAACAATACCAACGCTATTCAAAACCCGGACCAGTATATCAATACGGCAAATCCGCAAACCATTTATGTGCGTATGGAGCTAAACCTTATCACAGTCTGTTACCTAATCAGTTCGTTTGAAATTGAAACCGATGAATTTTTAAATTCCCACTCTCCAAATAATGTTCAAATAACCCTCTACCCCAATCCGGTAAAAGGCGATTTGTTCCTATCCATGGCAGAGACTATTGAACAACTGGAGGTATTTACCCTTAACGGGCAAAATCTACAGTTACCGGTAATCAATTTAGACAGTAACCAGAGAAGAATTGATTTCAGTGGTTTGGCTACGGGTGTTTACCTTGTAAAGATTACCTCACCAAATGGAGTGGCTGTAAAGCGGGTGGTTAAAAAATAAAATCCACAATAGAATCAAAAAGAGACTAATGTGGATTAATATATTTATTGGTTTTTAAATCAATGCGGGTTTTAAGACCCAGCAAATGGCGAACCAAAGATACCCACGGCGAGTTCTGCCCAAATGAGAAAGAATGCCAGTAAAACACCAACACAAATAAGTAGCCGGTGGGTTTTGGTTTTTACTGTTCTCAGGACAAGCTCACATATTGTGCCGGTCCCCAATAACAGTATTCCCATAATAAGAAAATCTCTCCCGTCCCAATCTACTTCAGGGGTGAACTGCATAGCAATCAACGGAATGAGCAGAAGAATTGTCACAGTGGCGAGAATCAGAAAAAATCGTTTGTTTTTCATATTAGTTATATTTATTACGTGATACATTTATCAGTCTATCCTTGTCTTTCTCCGCTCAAGGCATACCAGTTGATTTTTCGGGTGATGTACATTGTGAACGCCAGTATGGCCGTTAACCCAATACTGCCAATCAACAAGGCATAATCCTGTAACTGTAGGGTGACAAAAACAAAGGCATAAGTAAAACAAAGGATGACCACCAAAACAACGGTTTGTTTATTGCTTTGAAGTATTGCACGGGCATACAGTGCAATAATGCTGATGATAACCAAACTGCTTATTAGATAAGCCATATTGAAATTGGTATGCTCTGAAATGGATACCAGCAAGGTGTAAAACAACACCAATGCCAACCCAATCAGGATATATTGAAAGGGGTGCAATTTCTTTTTATTAAAAATCTCCACTAAAAAGAATGTTAGAAAGGTAAGTGAAATAGCCAATAAGGCATATTTGGCAGAGCGCATGGATTTTTGATAATCATTGGCAGGCAATAGTAAATTCACGCCAAAAGCCGATTTCTTCAAGTCATTTATATTTCTGTTTCCACGCCAATATTGCGGATAATTTCGGTTGAGTTCGAGTACTTTCCACTGTGCGTTAAACCCTGTTTCAGTAACATCACGTTCATTGGGTAAAAATGCACCAGTAAAGCCGGGATCCTGCCAGTTTGAAGTGATATCCACGCGGGTCTCTTTGCCCAAAGGCACAAATCCCAAAAACCGACTGCCTTGTATATCCAGATTAAAACTAAATCGGTTTACAGCTTCGGGTTGGGTATTCAAAATTTGTTTTACGGTAACTCCGGAAGCAACAATGGTTGGAATCGATGAACCCGGAGTGACCTCTTTGTTTAAATCATTCCACTTTATGACCACTTTTTCTTTAATCCCGCGCAGGTCAGAAACATGCAAAGTAAGAAAGGCTTC
>NZ_JCBCCK010000427.1:0-3157 GCF_059864935.1 Planktosalinus sp. | reverse complement strand
GTCTTTGCCCGAAGTGTCAAACCCCTTGGGTTTGTTGAGCAAAACATATTCTTTCTTCTCAGGACTGATGCGTCTTCCGTCAAACTTTACCTCATCGGTGAGTTTGACTTTATAGCCCAGTTCGTTGATCACTTGACCGTTTACGGTTACATTTCCGGTGGAAATGTACAAATCAGCTTCACGGCGCGAGCACATCCCGGAATTGGCGATGTATTTATTTAAACGAATTTCATCTGAAGCCCGTTTGGTTTTGGGTATTGGAGGCTTGGATTTTGGTCGGTCTGCTACATTTTTCTTTGGGGAAATATCTTTGGGGTTGGATTTACCCCTGTCTCCTGCATTTTTCTTTTGGGGAATCTCCCTGGGTTTGGATTTCCCTGTACGTTTGCCTGTATTTTTATTCTGCTCTTTGGCCATGTTTCAATTTTTTGCAAAGGTATGTTATTTTTAACTGCTTATTTCACAGTTATTTTACAGAATTGCCCTTAAAAGAAAGTCCATGTCAATCAGTACGATACTAATCGTACCCACTACAATGATGAGTTTTAAAATGGCATGCAGTATGATATAATCCAGTTTTGCCGACGAGCGCCACAGGTAAAATAAAAAAACGGCAAGAAGGATAACGGCCAATAAAAAATAATACTGCATATAGCCCACATCAAAACGGGTGAGCAGAAGATAAATGGGGACTAAAGTCACCAGGCTCAAAAAAGTTATGATTCTTTTTGAAAAGGGTTCACCATAAACCACCGGAATGGTTTGGTAGTTTAGCACCAAATCGCCTTTGAGGTTTTCTAAGTCTTTCACCAACTCACGCATAGAAATAATTAAAAACAAAAAGGTGGCGTGTACAAAAATGACCAAAGCAAAATTCTGATAGTAAATAAACACCGCAAAAAAGGGCGTAATGGCGAGCACCGAAGCTGTTAAATTGCCAATAAACGGATATTTTTTCAGCTTGTGCGAATAAAACCAAATCCAGAAAATATAGGATGCGAAAAACACCACCGCTTTAAACGAAATGTAACTCGCCAGGATCACCGAAAGGAAATTCAAAACAAAATACACCGAAAGCTTGGTATTCTGACTGATAAAACTGTCGAGGAAGGTTTTATTTGGGCGATTGATCAAATCTTTTTCAACATCATAAAAGTTGTTGATGATATACCCGCCCGCAATTGCCAGCGCCGATGCCACCACAATGACAAACAAATTGGGGTCGAGCAGCACTTGAAATAAGGGTTTCTCGGGGGCAAGGATGTAAATGGAAGTCAGGTACTGCGCAATGACTATAATCAATATGTTGTATCCTCTAACTACAGAAAACAGGCTCAACAGCTTGAGCAGGATTTTTTTTTGTTTGTAGTTGAGGAGGGACATTAGATGTTAGATATTAGACGTGAGATTTGAGATATTTTATTCAAAGATATATAATTGACATTACAGATAGGTTAACTTTAAACTTAAAGGGATGAAAATTACTAATTTAAAAACTTTTTTGTATTTTTATTGACAACTAAAACAGTATAACCAATCCAATATAAGCCATGAAAAATTCACAAACAATGAATTTACAGGCATTTACCCCCCCCCCTGTTTTTTTATTTTTACAATTTTGTGATAAAATTATTTTCATCAAACAAGAAGAAATTTAATGTTTCTTTTATATTTATTGTTTTATTATTCCTATCAAGTTATACATCGATTAGTCAAACAGAATGTGGTACACCTACTAATACTGTAAATAAAGATTATGGGGCTATCATTCAAAATCGTGGAATATTCCAACCAAATCCAGATCCTTGCTATCGTGAAACCTCAAATACCCTTAAAACAATAAGTACTGTTAATTTACCCAATGGACTTTATTTCTTGAATTATTATAATGGTATGGAGATAATACAAATGCAACTACTAATTCAACATTAATTTATTTTAACAATGAAAACAACATATTTAATTTTTATTACATTTTTATGTATTAATACGGCTTGTACTAAAGAAGATAAAGGTCAAAGTGATATCAATATAGAAGGATCATGGGAGGTCATTGCAACTTGGGACCCTTATCCTGAGAATTCAAATACTAATTGGATTTCTGTAAATTCTGATGTTGAATATTATCATACGCTCACTTTTCAAGATGGTTCTTTTAACCTCAATTTAATTAATCAGCAAGGTTATGAATGTTATGGAGAATACACATTTGAATATGATACTGAAACTAATAAATACCGATTATATTTAAATTTAATCACCTGTAATTTAGGTAATTATGGTTGGATTTTATTTTCAGAGTCTATTGTTGAATTTGAAAATAATGAATTAATCATTTTTGAAGGAACTTATGCCTGTGATGAGGGTTGTGGTTTAAAATATAAGCGTGTACCTAACTAAGTAATTTAAAAAGTAAAAAACCTTTAGGATTGATAAGAAATTAGCTTTTTGTGAGTTAGGGGCATTTTTAAAAACTATAAACCACTTCCAGTAATGACATATCAGGTTTGTTGAGTTTTTTATTTAGCTTAACTAATAATATGCGATAGAGATTATTTACATACAAGTGCATATTCAACATTAAATTAATTAAACTATGAAAGCTATTTATTTATTTTTTATTACTTTTTTATGTATAAATACTGCTTGTACTAAAGATGAAAGTAATAAACAGGAAAATGTCATATTTGGAAGTTGGGAACTGATTGAAATTTTTATTAATGATGGGGGTTCAAGCAGTGGGGAATGGCAACAGCCTGACACAACTTATCATTATATTTTTTATAACGACAACACTTTTAATTCAACTAGGTTTTTAGAATGTGACTACGGTACTTATACATTTACAGAAAATACAATTGATTTGAATTTTGGATGTGAAAATTTTACCACGGGTATAGAAAATCCTCCTGGGGTTTTTATAGAAAGTTATACTTTTGAAAACAATCACTTAATTCTTGTTCCAACTTATTTATCTTGTGATGAGGGCTGTGGTTGGAAATTTAAAAGAATTCAAAGCGAATAATTTATCCCACTTCAAAATGGCCCAGGGGTAACTCTAAAAACTATAAACCACTTCCAGTTTATGGTCTTTCAGGGCTTGTTGGGCTTTTTCAAGGTCTTCGGTAAAGCCAAGTATGTAGCCACCGCCACCGCT
>NZ_JCBCCK010000412.1:0-2511 GCF_059864935.1 Planktosalinus sp. | reverse complement strand
GGCACACGTTGAACACGGTGAACACCGGCTTCAAATTTAAGAGTTCCATACACATCCTCGCCGTTGACCTCAAACTGAATTTCTTTATAACCGCCGTTAGTGCCTTCACTAAAATCCATCACGTGAATTGACCAACCTTTGCTTTCGCAATATTTGCTATACATTCTGTATAAATCGCCGGCAAAGATGGAAGCTTCGTCACCTCCCGTCCCGGCACGGATTTCCATCACAACGTTTTTAGCATCTTCCGGATCTTTGGGAATTAGCATAAACTTGATTTCCTCTTCGAGTTTTGGGATGCGGCTTTTGGCAGTTTCCAGTTCCATTTTAGCCATTTCAACCATTTCGGCATCGCTTCCGTCATCAATAATCTCTTCGGCTTCTTTGATGCTGTTGGTCAAAGTAAGGTATTCCTCACGCTTATTCATCAAGGCACGCAAGTCTTTGTATTCCTTATTTAACTGAACATATTTTTTTTGATCTGTAATAATATCCGGCTGAATGATTAAATCACTCACTTCATCAAAGCGTTGCTTTACAATCTGCAATTTTTCTAACATAGTATTTCCCTCTCTTTTGAGTGATGCAAATTTAAAACAATTCCTTTAAATAAAAGGTTTGGGTGCTGAAATGAATCAACAACCCAAATAATAAATGGATTGAGGGACAAAAACTAGATATAGTTTTTATTTTCAATGCCAGAAACTCCTTCATTTTCTGGTATGGTTTTCAGAAATTCAAAATTCATTGAAATTCTAATTGGCTTTGATATTGTATACTCTAAAAGCATTCAACATCATCAAAAGGAAGATAATTAGGGAAATAATACTTAAAGTTGTAAAGTCATAGCCCCAATCCAGATAAACCCCAAAAACGACCGGCCCTAAAGCAGTAGCCAATACCATCACAGTTATAAACAAACTCCTTACCGAGCCAACTATTTTTGTTCCGAAAATCTCTGCCAAAACAGCGTTTTTAACAGTTGCACCAAAACCGTTAGTTACCCCAATAGCACTTATAAAAACAACATAGGCCCACTGACTGTCATTAAAGATAAAAATCAACAACCCGATGATAAAGGGAGTAATATATAGTGGATAAAGCTTTCTCGCTGAAAACAAATCTGTTAACCACCCTGATATTAAAGCCATACAAAAATTACCAATGGCATAGCCCGAAAAACTCAAGGCAATAAATGCCGGGGTCCAGGCATTCAAATCACCAATTTTTAATTGATAAAAAATATAAGCTGTCCCTATAGCCGCACTCGAAAAGTTTAAGGGAGCAATGGCCCAAAATGCTTTGGTTTTCAATATATTGACAGGTCGTGAAGCTTTCTTTTCATCGACTGACATTGGAGTTGGCACATACATTTTCAGTCGTGAAAAGCTGCGTTTTTTAAACAACAAAAACCTTGAAAACGGAATTGTAGCTATTACAAATAAAACACACATTACAATCACATAACGCCAGTCAAAAAAACCAAGCAATGAAACAATGGTAATGGGCAAAACAGCCTCTGCAATGGGATGTCCCACTGCCGCGATACTAATGGCTTTGCCCCTGTTTTTATTAAAAAACTTTGCCATTGCCGTAATGGATGTGTGCGACATCAAGCCCTGACCAAATAAACGCAGTCCAAACAAGGCAAACAACAAAACAATTACATAGTAACTAACAGCAAAAACAGATAGTGCAACAGCCAATCCCAAAATCACAAGTAAACTGAATTTTGGCAATCTTGTGCTGTCAATGAATCTCCCAATCCAGGTGAGTGTAAAAGCACTACCTAAAGTTGCGATTGCATATAGCGCACTAAATTCTGTTTCTGTTAAAACAAATTCTGTTTGAAGATGTGGCTTAAAGAGTGAGATAAAAAAGGTTTGACCAAAGCTGGAAGAGAATGTAAAAAGGATTCCAAAAATTAAAAGCGAACTATTTGCAATAAAAAATGATTTAGAAATTTTCATTGCAAGTCAGCTTCCTTTAATAAATAAATTCCCCAAACTCACTCTTGATGGTCAATTTTTTCTCTTCTGAAGTTTCTACCCTGCCCACGATTTGAGCATCAATATTGAATGATTTCGAAATAGCAATCAGGTCAGCTGCGGTGGCTTCATTGCAATAAAGCTCCATGCGGTGACCCATATTGAACACCTGATACATGTCTTTCCAGTCGGTTTTTGATTCTTGTTGAATGAGTTTAAACAATGGCGGCACTTCAAAAAGATTGTCTTTGATAATATGCAGGTTTTCAACAAAATGAAGGATTTTAGTCTGTGCTCCCCCGCTACAATGCACCATTCCGTGAATGTCTTTTGCATTGTATTTTGACAAGATTTTTTTAATCACAGGTGCATAAGTTCGTGTGGGCGAAAGCACGAGTTTTCCGGCATCTAACGGACTGTTGTCAATGGTGTCAGTTAATTTTTTGCTTCCGGAATAGACTAAATCTTCAGGAACTGCGGCATCAAAACTTTCGGGATACTTTTGGGCGAGGTATTTTGAAAA
>NZ_JCBCCK010000101.1:0-12708 GCF_059864935.1 Planktosalinus sp. | reverse complement strand
TTAACTTTGACAACAGCAAGCAGGCTGTGGTTCCTTACTTCCCCATCGAGGGGATGATTACCCGAAACATTGCCGAAAATAATGCCATAACAGGTATAGAAATGAGCACCCCCGGCTTGCGCGGGCAAAGTGGCGGACCGTTGTTTGACGAAAAAGGAATTATCTTCGGGATGCAACAAAGCACCAAACACCTCCATTTGGGATTTGACATGGAAGAAAAAATGATTTTGGTTAAAGGCAGGAAAAAGAAAGTCAGCGACTATGCTTTCCTGCATCTTGGGCAATGTATCCGTGTTGATGTGATAAAGGAGTTTCTGAAAGAACATCAGGTGGGCTTTACGGAAATATAAACTTCGGCTGCTTTTTATCTAAATTTCAAGCATCTAGTAGCAATTGTTTCCTTTTTTGATTATATTAGAAGTCAGAACCTAATTTTCTAATTGATGAAAACTTCGACACACTCTTTCAAAGGCTTTTTCCTCTTGACGGTTTTGGCACTTTTACTGTTTTCAACGAGCCTTTTTGCTCAGGAAAAACTTACAGAGGTTCCCGTCGAATTTAAAATAAGTATAGAATCTTCCAAAAAAGCCATTAAACTTATTTGCCTGCAGGGATGCAACTGGAAAGAGTTACATTACCGTACCAGTAGCGACAACATCCTTCAGGCTGTTAACCGGTATGGTATGATAGACCTCACGCAGCGTCATGTCATGCAGGGTGAGTATGCCAGTGATTTTTTATTTACCATCGAAACCTCAGCCAACAGTATCAGGCTTAAGGGTATAGAGGGTACAGCCTGGAAGGAATTGAGTTTTGATTGTATTGAATTGCAATGCATACGGGTAATCAGTGCTTATGGAATTGCTCGTGATGTTCAATAAATTTTCAGAAATTTGTTGAAAACAATCCAATGATTCGAATCGAAAAAACTACCCCGCAACATCCCGTTTTTATTAAACTAATAAAGGCTCTGGACAATGATATCGCCATTCGCGACGGCGATGAAAAAGACTTTCACGCCCAATACAATAAAACAGATAAAATTAAACATGTCATTTTAGCATTTGAAGGTGAAAATGCAGTGGGTTGTGGTGCGCTCAGGCATTTTGATGCTACCACCATTGAAATCAAACGTATGTTTGTTCCTGATGAATTTAGAGGAAAGGGTATTGCCACATTAATACTTGATGCATTGGAAGACTGGGCTCGCTCGCTGGGTTATACCCACGCCATTCTTGAAACCGGCGATAAATATCCTGAGGCCATTGCATTGTACACCAAAAACGGTTATGAGCGCATTCCCAATTATGGGCAATATGAACAGGTGTTGAGTAGCAGGTGTTTTAAAAAGGAGTTAGGTGATGGGAGACTATAAAAGTGTTCAGTATTCAGTAGCAGTAATCAGCTTGAGCATGCCTGATGGTGGGACTGAGAATTAACGACTTATGATTTGGGATTTGGTGCTTAAAATTTGGTGCTTGGAATTTTGAGTAGTTTCGGGTTCGGTTTACCTAAAAACAGTGAGCGCAAAGGGGTTGTCTTAAGTCCTGAAAACGTAAGTCAAAATGAACAACAGGTTGTAACATTTTTTTATTACTTTTAGACTGACTAACAACCAAAATCAATTTTATGAATCCTATTGTAGCGAATATCATTGCCGTGATTGGCGGAATAATCGTTGGCAGTGCTGTAAATATGCTCATTGTCTATTACGGGCCATTAGTAATCCCACCACCTGAAGGTGTGGACACGACAACTGCCGAAGGACTGAAAGCCGGTATGCATTTGATGAACCCTGTTCATTATATTGTGCCGTTTGTGGCGCATTTTGCAGGAACTTTTACCGGGGCACTTGTCGCAGCGAGAATTGCTGCAACCCATAAAATGAAATTTGCTATGGGTATCGGTTTTTTCTTCCTGTTGGGTGGAATTGCTGCAAGTTTTATGATACCGGCACCTGTTTGGTTTATAACGGTTGATTTGCTATTGGCTTATATTCCGGCAGCATACCTTGCCGGTAAACTGATAACAAAATAAATCCGGAATTTAGTAAAGACAATTAATTGCTTTTATATTTATATTTAATTTTACCTTTACCTTTATACCTTATATTTTATACTATGAAACTATTCACCTTTTTACCTCTGTTTGCAATCCTCTTGACTGCTTCTGCGTTTTCTCAGAATACTTCACTATTTTCACAGGAATCTTTTGAACAAACAATACAACCGGAACCATTGTTTATTATTAAACTTTCCAACGGTGAAGTTGTTATAAAGCAGCCATTTCTTCAAAACGTTGACATAGATTGGATTGAATCTGTTTTAGTTATTAAAGATTTAGAAAGTGAAGAAATAAAGCATTATGGAAAACGCGCTGAAAATGGTCTTGTTCTTATCTATATTAAAAAGGAGAATGAAGAAGAAGTAAAAAAAATATTGCCTCAGTAAAATAAGAGATCCCCGCTTTCGCGGGGATTGTTTTTAAATATGTAATGCCCTGTCTTCAGTCGCAGCAAGCGCAGCTTCTTTAACTGCCTCGGCATAAGTGGGGTGAGCATGGCTCATTCTAGCAATATCTTCGGCGCTGGCTCTGAATTCCATTGCGGTTACGGCTTCGGCAATCAGGTCTGCTACCCTTGCCCCTACCATATGAACACCCAACACCTCATCGGTATTTTTGTCGGCCAGGATTTTTACAAAACCGTCAGTATCACCACTGGCTCTTGAGCGACCCAAAGCACGCATCGGGAATTGTCCCACTTTGTACTCAACATTGGCTTCCTTGAGTTGTTCTTCGGTTTTACCCACTGATGCCACTTCCGGCCAGGTGTAAACCACCCCGGGAATTAAATTGTAATCAATATGCGGTTTTTGGCCGGCGATGGTTTCTGCTACAAAAACGCCTTCTTCTTCAGCTTTGTGAGCCAACATAGCACCGCGCACCACATCGCCTATGGCGTAAATGTTTTTAACGTTGGTTTGCAGATGGTCGTTAACTTCAATCATTCCTTTTTCGGTGACTTTCACTCCGGCTTTATCGGCCGCAAGCCCATCAGTATAGGGTTTTCTTCCCACTGAAACCAAACAATAATCCCCTTTAAAGGTGACTTCTTTTCCTTTGGGGTCTTTTGCGGTTACAGTCACTTCTTTCGCTTTAAGCGAAACATCGTTCACTTGATGAGAGACGTAGAACTTTACGCCTTGTTTTTTCATAACTTTCGTTAGCTCCTTGCTTTGGGCACTGTCCATAGTCGGGATGATGCGGTCCATATATTCCACTACGGAAACATCTGAACCTAAACGACGGTAAACCTGTCCTAGTTCAAGACCAATCACCCCACCCCCGATTACAATTAAATGCTTGGGTACTTCTTTAAGTGAAAGTGCTTCGGTAGAAGTGATGATGCGTTCTTTGTCAATTTTTATAAACGGAAGCGTTGAAGGTTTTGAGCCCGTAGCTATTATAATGTTTTTGGCCTCAATGGTTTCGGTTTTGCCGTCATTTTTTTTAATGTTCACGTGAGTGGCGTCTTTAAAAGAGCCCAGACCTTCATAAACATCTACTTTATTTTTGTCCATCAAAAACTGAATGCCTTTGGTGGTTTGGTCAACCACGTCCTGTTTGCGTTCAATCATTCGTTTGAAGTTGAGTTTTATGTCGCCGGGAATTTCAATTCCGTGGTCTTTGAAGTGTTTTAATGCATCTTCATAGTGGTGAGAAGAGTCCAGCAATGCTTTTGAAGGAATACAACCCACATTGAGGCAAGTGCCTCCTAAAACAGAATATTTTTCAATTAATGCGGTTTTCAGCCCCAGTTGGGCGCAGCGAATGGCACCGACATAACCACCGGGTCCGGAACCTATAATGGCAACATCATATGTGTTCATGGTAATTTTTTTAAAATGAAGTACAAAAATACAAATCTACAACAGATTCGGGAAGGTTTTAATACGAAATTCTAAGTGTGAATTAGAATGAAAGAATTTGGCGTTAAGGCTTAACGCAATCTCCTCAAAATCTTCTTTATTGAACGATTTGCAATGAGTTCTGAAGATTGTGAAAATGAAAAATCGATTAACCATTATTTTAGGCAATTTAAATGACTACAGTTGTTTCATTTTTCACTTCGCTGATCACAAAGGAACTTTGCGTACTTCCAATGTGTTTTAGTGTAGTAAGTTTAGTGACCATAAACTCCCTGAATTCGGCCATATCTTTCACTAAAATTTTCAGGAGATAATCATACTCACCGCTAATGTGGTAGCATTCCATTACCTCATCAAGAACAATAACTTCTTTTTCAAATTTGGTGACGAATTCTTTGGTGTGCTGTATAAGTTTGATCTGGCAAAAAACAACCAGCGATTTATTTACCTTTTCATTATCTATTACAGCAACATATCGCTTTATTATTCCTGATTTTTCAAGCTTTTTGATACGTTCAAACACTGCAGTTACCGATAAATTAAGGTGAAGCGACAGCTGTTTGTTAGTTTGCTTACTGTTTTCCTGAAGCAGTTTTAACAGTTTTAAGTCCAGTTTGTCAAGTTGCATTAAGTTTATTTTTTTGTAAGAATTGACTTTAAAGCAAATAAAAGAATAATAATCTACTTATCTAAATTTTAACAGTTATATAATCTATATATGACAACTATCATTGATAATGAAACTGCATCTCCTTAGCTTTGATTTTTTATATTTTAAAACCATCAACAATTATGTTTAAACCTGCTAATAAAATTCAGGATCTTCAGTATTTTGGTGAATTTGGAGGCGTGAATCCCTCTATTTCAGATTCGACCACTTATACATTTCTTTCAGCCAAAACCATGTTTGACACTTTTGAAGGAAATGCCGAAGGTTGTTATTTATACTCCAGACACTCATCGCCCAGCAACCTTTTTTTAGGTCAGGCATTGGCAGCGATGGAAGGCACTGAAACGGCTCATGTAACCGCAACCGGAATGGGTGCCATCACTTCGGTGATCATGCAAATGTGTGGTGCCGGAGACCACGTGGTTTCCAGCCGAACAATTTATGGGGGCACTTATGCCTTTTTGAAAAATTTTGCGCCCAAGTTTCAACTTAACACTTCATTTGTAAATATTACCAACCTTGAAATGGTTGAAGCTGCCATTACCCCCCAAACCAAAATGATTTTCTGTGAAACGATGAGCAATCCCCTACTGGAAATTGCTAATCTTCCTGCATTGTCAAAACTTACCAAAAAACACGGTATACAACTGGTGGTTGACAACACTTTTTCACCCATGATGGTCTCTCCGGCAGAGCAGGGAGCTGATGTGGTGATTCACAGCTTGACCAAATTTATCAACGGAAGCAGTGACACTATGGGAGGTGTGATCTGTGGCACTCAAGAATTCATCGACCAATTGCGAAGTGTCAATGACGGTGCCTGTATGCTACTTGGCCCTGCTATGGACAGCCTAAGGGCTGCATCTATTCTAAAAAACCTGAGAACTCTCCACATCCGGATGAAGCAACACAGCCGCAATGCAATGTATTTGGCAAAACGGTTTGAGGATGATGGTATCAAAACCGTTTATCCCGGCTTGGAATCACATCCCGGAAATGATTTGTTTTCTTCAATGATGAACACCGAATACGGTTATGGCGGAATGCTGACCATTGATGCAGGTTCGCTTGATAAAGCCAACGAGTTAATGGAATTGATGCAGAAAGAAAATATTGGTTATTTGGCAGTTAGTTTAGGATTTTACAAGACCTTATTTAGTGCTCCCGGCACTTCAACTTCTTCTGAAATTCCTGAGGAAGAACAAACTGAAATGGGACTCACTGATGGTTTGATTCGATTTTCAATCGGATTGGATAACGATATTGAACGCACTTATGAACACATTAAAAAGTGTATGGAACAGGTGGGAATTATAGAATCCTATGAAGTAATTTAGTATTAAACTTCTCATTTATACAAAGGCAGCTCAAGTAGCTGCCTTTATTTTTCTAAGTTTTTTTTATCAAAAAGACTCCTTGCACATTTCTGATCAAAGTTGTAACATTACACTCCTAAACCAACACTTTGATGAAAAAACAATCCCAAGAATCTGTAGACTCTCAGACATCCAAAAAAAAGGAAATAAGCATACTGGGGGCTTTAATACCGGTCATCGTCCTTATCATCTTATTATTTTACAATGTATTTTTTGTCTATGGCGATGATGCCCTGGCAGGAAGTAACCAGTTTATCCTGATTATGGGCGGGGCTGTTGCGGCTATTGTAGGGTTTTATTACAATATCCCCTATGAGAAGATGATGAATGCCGTGGCCAAGAACGTGAAATCAACCACCGGTGCCATTCTTATTCTTTTAATGGTGGGTGCACTTGCAGGAACCTGGCTCATCAGCGGTGTGATTCCCACAATGATTTACTACGGTCTTCAAATTCTTAACCCAACCATTTTTTTAGCTTCGTGTGTGATTATTTGTTCTATCATTTCAATTTCAACAGGAAGCAGCTGGACCACATCGGCAACAGTGGGTATTGCCCTTATCGGAATTGCTGCTGCGCTGGACATCAACGTGGGTATGGCGGCAGGTGCCATACTTTCAGGGGCTTATTTTGGTGACAAACTTTCGCCTTTGAGCGACACCACCAACCTGGCCCCGGCTATGGCTGGAACCGACTTGTTTACACATATTCGCTATACTTCTCTTACTACAATACCTACCTATATCATTACTATTTTGGTTTTTATAGTCATTGGCTTGTTTATTGAACCCAGTGGTGCCATCGATAAGGAGACTATTTTAATCTCAATTGAACAATCTTTTAATGTGAGTTTGTGGTTGTTTTTAGTGCCGGCAGTAGTGATTTTTCTTATTGTTAGAAAGACTTCACCTCTTGTTGCACTTTTGATAGGAACCCTAATGGCTGCTTTTTTTGCAATAATTTTTCAAAATCAAATAATTTGGACAAATGGACTTAAATACCAGATTTCTGATATACCTGATGAATTTTCAAGTTATGTAGAATGGGATGAAAATTATTCCGACAAAACAACGAAAAAACTTCAAGAACCTGGCACTTATAAAATCATTCCAATAATGGAAAATATAAGTATCTCTAATAATATTGAATTTTCACTTTTAACATCTAATAGAAATCCAAAAATTAATGAAACCAAAACTTCTGAAGTTTTAATTGATGGTGAATCAATTGGTTCTTTTTCAATAAATACTAAATCTTCAACCCCCTTTACTAGTACATATATTACAATTATGGACGCTATTACCACTGATGTGGCTATTGAAACTGATAATGCACAATTAAACGACCTGTTTTCATCAGGAGGAATGGCCGGTATGCTTGGCACGATTTGGCTGATTATTTGTGCGATGGTATTTGGCGGAGTGATGGAAGCCATCGGTGCTTTAAAAGTGATTACACGTGCTTTACTGAAAATGTTTAAATCAGTATTTGGTTTGTTTGCCAGTACGGTTGCCAGCTGTCTGGCGCTCAATGTGACTGCCAGCGACCAGTATCTCGCGATTGTGGTTCCCGGAAAAATGTTTGCCAAAGCCTATAAAGACAAAAACCTGGCCCCTGAAAACCTCAGTCGTACTTTGGAGGCATCAGGTACGGTGACTTCAGTGCTAATACCTTGGAACACCTGTGGTGCTTATCACAGTGGTGTTTTAGGGGTTTCAGTTTCAGAATATATTGGTTATGCCGTTTTTAACTGGCTCAGCCCGATTATGGTGTTGATTTTTGCATTGTTTAATATCAAAATCAAAATGCTTACCGGACAGAAAATCGAATCAGAAATTAAATTTTAAAAACACTATGGCAAGAATAACACTGGACGGAACCCCCACAAACACTAATGGCAACCTGCCCCCGGTTGGTCAATCAGCACCCGATTTCAAACTAACAAAAACTGATTTATCAAGTGTAACCCTAAAAGATTACAGAGGCAGTAGATTGATTTTAAATATTTTTCCGAGTGTTGGTACAGGAGTCTGTTCAGCATCGGTAAGAAGATTTAATAAAGAGGCTTCAAATCTTGAAAACACTAAAGTTATCTGTATTTCCAAAGATTTGCCTTTTGCTTTATCCGGCTTTTGTGCAGCTGAAGGACTAAATAATGTGGTGACTTTATCTGATTTTAAGGACAATGAATTTGGAAAAAACTATGGAGTAAGGATTGAATCCGGGTTGTTTGAAGGGTTACACGCAAGAGCTGTAATTGTAGTTGATGAAAATGGAAAAGTAATATACACCCAATTGGTATCAGAAATCGGCCAAGAACCTAATTATGCTGATGTTTTAAAACATATTCAATGAAGTCAAATTACTTCATAAAAAACCGTTTAAAAGGCTTTGTTTATGCCATCAAGGGTGCCTGTATTCTCATAAAAAAAGAGGAAAGCATACAGGTGCAAACATTTGTCGCCCTGCTGGTTATTGCCGCAGGGTTTTATTTTGATATTACTGCCACAGAGTGGATGTTTCAATTGCTTGCAATTGGGTTGGTATTAAGTATTGAAGGTTTAAACACGGCTGTGGAAGAAATCGCCAACTTTGTCCATCCCGACTATCACAATAAAATAGGGCTCATAAAAGACATCGCTGCCGGAGCGGTGTTTTTTGCCGCAGTTGTTGCTGTAACTATTGCTGTGATTATATACCTGCCTTACATTCTGGCTTATTTTTAACTGCCTTAAAGATTTAAAAAATAAGTTGTTGATTGTCATAATTTTAATCGTCTTTTTTTACTCGATTAACTTTAATACCTTTGTAATGTGGCTAATTGAATTTGGCAAATAGCTAAATATGTTTGAATAATATAGTTAGCATGGTGGATCAAAACCAATTAAAAAATGAATTACAAAATATCCTTTCAGGAAAGAGCAGCGTTAGCTTTGGAAATTCTATCCAACCAATCTCCAGTTACCTTAGTACAGGCACGTCAACAAGCGCAATGGCTAAAACAAGTAAGCTCTACAAACAAAAAGAAACAAAGGAGTTAAAAAAGTATATTACCAAAAACAACCTTTGGATTTTTGATATTGATTTCAATAAATTTATTTCTCAAGGTGCTGAACAGCGCGTTTTTATTTTTGATGATAAACACGTTTTTAAATTAAATGACAGTATTTATTACGTCACCTGGTTAGATTATTTCAATAACCTCTTACTTAATAATTATTTCTTTCCTGATACTGCATACAAGCTATTGGGATTTCATGAACAAGGTCAAGTCCTTTATGCTGTGGTTCAGCAACCCTATGTAAAAACTAGAGATAAAACCAACCTTGACAAGGTTAAAGTTTTCATGGAAAATAATGGATTTATTAATATTCGTAACCACGACTATTACAATCCAATTCTAGGTGTTATTTTGGAGGATTTACACGATGAAAATGTTTTGACTCAAAATGATGTATTGTATTTTATTGATACCGTATTTTTTATAAAACCTGAAATATTTTGGAAATAAAATTTAAAGATTCTCCAACTGATTGCTTTTTTTATCATCACTTATCGTCCAGAAAAACCCGATAAAGAAAAACCGGTCGGCTGTTGGGGTGATGGCTCTTCGGTTAAAAACACCATTTTCGCCAGGCGTTTGAGCATACTCATAACCAAAAACATTTTGATTCCCCAACACATTGGAAACTGAAAAATAAAGTATTTTCTGTTCACTCAATAAATAAGCCCAGTTAAAACCCATACTGTGATAGTCTCTTGTTTTTCCTGACATAAATCCGGGTTGGTTGGGGTTGTCATAAGGTCTTCCTGTGTGAAAGGTGTGTGACAAACCCAGTTGTGAACGCCAATCTTGAATCCATCTCTTTACAACAATAGATGCGGTGTGATTGGCCACAAAATTGGGTGTGGCCTGTTTAGGAAAGTTTCTGTACAAACGTTCGGTATCAATAAAGGAATAAGAGAGCCAGTATTCAGTATTTTTAATGGTTTTGCTATCCCTCCAGAACACATCAAGTCCTGCGGCATGTCCTTTGCCCCCGTTTGAAAACTGTGAATTGAAAACGGGAGTCTCACTATCAAACCGGACCAAATCCTTATAATCTTTGTAATAGCCTTCCACCCTCAAAGTCCTGCGGTTGTGGCTGTATTGATAGTTTAGTATGTAATGAGCAGCTTTTTCAGTAATTAAATCCTTGTTGTATTTTAAAAAATCTGGTTGCGGGGCCTGTGAAAACAGTCCGTAAGCCAAAGCAAATTGTGAATGTTCCCCTGTTTTGTATGCCAATGAAACCCGTGGCGAAAGTCTTATATCATTCAATAGTTCGTTGTAATTCATCCTCACTCCTACCTTGGCAGCAAATTTTTTGGAAAAGAAAATATCTGCTTCGGTATACAGGGCAGCAATGAGAGATTCAAAATTGCTGTTGAACGTGAAATCTTCTTCCGTAAAGCTTTCGTCAAAACGAGTGTAGAAAATATCTGCTCCCCCGCTTACGCGAAAGCGATTTGAAAACCGCCTGCCCACTTTTGATTTGATGTGCAGGGAGTGTTCATCATTTTTCACGTTTGCACTGTCAATATTTATGGAATTTGTGCCATATCCATAACTAATTCCGTTAAAAAACTGCCAGTCATTATTCCAGTAAGATTTGTAAGAAGTGTTGCCATAAAAATTATTATTATTCAAGTCAATTCGTTGAAGTTTTTCAAGGTTGATATTTTCCCGGTTAAAATCAAATTCAGAAGCATCAAAAGCAGCATACCCTTTTAAAATCCCTTTTGAAAAACGTTGTGTATAAACAGCTTCCCCGGACAGTGTTTGAAAAGGCTTGTTCCAATTCAATTGTTGTGGAACAACTGCCTGATAGGGTTCTAAATTGATGTATGCAACATTTAAAGTGAGGTCGTTGTTTTTTCCTTTTAGGGTTTGGCCTAAACCAAGTCCCACTGTCATCAAGGAAATTTCCGTTTGATTTTGAGTAGCTTCGTCTTTGGTGTTCAACAACAACACGCTTGACAGTGCATCACCATATTCAGCACTATATCCGCCGGTTGAGAATGACATTCCGCTAAATAAAAAAGGAGAAAACCGCCCCCGTGTGGGAATGTTTTGCACGCTGGCTCCATAAGGTTGTGCCACGCGAATTCCGTCAATAAACGTTTGAGTTTCACCGGATTCACCACCTCTGACAAACAGCCTTCCACTTTCACCCACGGTTTGCGTTCCAGGAAGGGTTTGCAGTGCAGCAACAATATCACCTGCTGAACCTGCTGTAGTCACAATATCCAAGGGTTTTAGCACCGATACCCGAGCCTTATCCCCTGCTTCAAAATTTCCCGCAGTAATCATAACGGCATCAAGGGCAGCTACATCCTCGCGTAAAACAATTTTTAGGTTGTTCATCTCAGAAACCTCAGCACTTGAAGTAAATGTTTTAAATGACAAAAAGGAAACAATAAGTTTTTGATTTCCCGTTTCAAAAGTCTGAAATGAAAAACTCCCATCTTCCTTGCTGATACTTCCGTCAAAAGTGCCTTCCAGAAACACATTGGCCCCTACAATGTGTTTTCCCTTGTTGTCCTGAACTGTACCTGAAATAGTTGTTTGAGCAGAAATTATTTCAGTAGCCAAAATGAATAATAGACATATATAACGCATTGCTTAGAATTTTCATCAAAATTGCTGCAATGGTTATTGATATAGAAAAGTTACTTACCGAGCCGTTGGTTTTTTGTGATGAATTGTAAACGAAGTGAGCAAATTGATGATTTCGGCTTTTATGCATTTATTACTACTTTTATTCCCCACAATAAAAATTCAATAAAATGAACGACAAAATCACCGCCTATATTGAAAAAAATGCCCACTGGAAAGCCGAACTCACCCTGCTCCGTAAATTGATGATACAAACCGGTATGGAAGAAACCATCAAATGGGGAGCACCTGTGTATGTTGCCTCAAACGGGCAAAATGTCTTGGGATTGGGTGGGTTCAAACACCATTTTTGTATCTGGTTTTTTCAGGGAGCTTTACTTAAAGATCCCCAAAAGAAATTGCTAAATGCCCAAGAAGGTAAAACCAGCGCAATGTTGCAATGGAGGTTTGAGAGCTTAGATGAAATTGATGAAAAACTGGTGTTGGAATACGCCAAAGAAGCCCTTGCAAACGCCAAAGCCCATAAAAAAGCCGCTCCAAAAAAGAAATCTACAGTCGAAATGCCCCTCGAACTGGAAGGGGCCTTTAAAAACAACAAACATCTCAAATCACAATTTGAGACACTCACCCCTTACAAGCAAAAAGAATACAAAGAGCACATTGGCAGTGCCAAGCAGGAAAAAACCCGTATTGCCCGTTTGGAAAAATGCATTCCTATGATTCTTGCCGGCTCAGGATTGAACGACAAATACAAAAATTGCTAAACACATTTTACAGGTTTTTGTAACAAATCTTAATAACAGACTACTAACCTTTCAACTAACTACAACAAACTTTGAGCAAGGAACTGGAGCATAGCTTTGTATCCCAACTGGAAGAAAATCAGAACATCGTGCACAAGATTTGCCGCTTGTACACCAATGATGCTGATTCTCATAATGATTTGTTTCAGGAAATCACCATTCAGCTGTGGAAGGCGTTTCCCAAATTTAGGGGCGACTCCAAGTTCAGTACCTGGATGTACCGTGTGGGCCTGAATACAGCGATTACGCTGTACAGAAAGTCAAAACGCAG
>NZ_JCBCCK010000359.1:0-2458 GCF_059864935.1 Planktosalinus sp. | reverse complement strand
TTGAACGCATTTCCAAACTGATTCAGGGTGAAAAATAAGTTTTTGGTACTACTGCTTTTGTGCTTTTCCGGCTTTCAAATGCAAAGTCAGGTGGCAGATACACTGAATGTAGTTACTGAAGACAGTATGCTTAAAGCCGATCAAGTCATCACTGAAGAATATGACCCGCTGGCTCCATCTAGAGCTGCTTTCTATTCTGCAGTAATACCCGGTTTGGGTCAGACTTACAATGAAAAATACTGGAAAATACCCATTATTTATGCCGGAATAGGCACGAGTATATATTTTTATACCACAAACAGAAAAGACTACAACCGATTTAGAGATGCTTACAAACGCAGGCTTGCGGGACTTCCTATTGAAGGAAGACTTGCTGATGTTGAAAATCAAACTCTTATACGCGCCCAGCGCAACACCCGCCGAAATATGGATGTAAGTCTTGCAGTGGCTGTTGGCTTTTATTTGCTTAATATTGTAGATGCCAATGTGGATGCCCATTTGAAACAATACAATGTTTCTGAAGATTTATCTCTGGGCCCACAGGTAGATTACAATCCGTTTTTGGGTAAAAACAATTATGGTTTATCTTTAACCTATAAACTGTGGTAAAATGAAGATTGCGCTTTTGGGATATGGAAAAATGGGAAAAACCATTGAAAAACTGGCTGAAGGTAAAGGACATCAAATCGTTGCCCGAATTTCATCAAACAATGATTTTTCTGAACTCAAAAAAGCCGATGTGGCCATCGATTTCAGTATTCCCGAAGCGGCCGTAAAAAACATCACCACTTGTTTTGAACTGGGCATTCCCGTAGTTAGCGGTACCACCGGTTGGCTTGAACATTTTGACGAAGTGTTAAAAACCTGCCAAGCCCGTAACGGAAGTTTTATATATGCTTCTAATTTCAGTGTGGGTGTCAACCTGTTTTTTGAACTGAATAAAAAGCTGGCAGAAATGATGGCAAAGCATAAGGATTATACCGTGGAGATTGAAGAAATTCATCACATTCAAAAATTGGATGCCCCTAGCGGAACAGCTATTTCGCTTGCCAAAGACATTATTGAAAAAAGTGATTATTCTGATTGGAAACTGGAAAATGCACCGCAAAATGAAATTCCAGTTAAAGCCCTGCGCATTGAAGATGTGAAAGGAACGCATACGGTTTCCTATCGCTCGGCCATCGACACCTTGAGTATCAAACACGAAGCACACAGCCGTGAAGGTTTTGCTTTGGGCGCTATCCTCGCTACGGAATGGTTGCGGGGAAAAAAGGGGGTTTTTAGTATGAAGGACGTTTTGGGGATACTAGGTTAGAAGTTGTTTATAGTTTATGGTTTATGGTTTATAGTTATAATGGCTACTATTAAAAGATTTGAAGATTTAGAGATTTGGCAGTTAGCCAGAGAGATATGTAAGTTTGTAGAAGAACTGATTCAAACTACCGATTTAAAGAACAACTATACACTTAGAAATCAAATGGAAGCGAGCTCAGGTTCAATTATGGACAACATTGCTGAAGGATTTGGAAGAGATGGAAATAAGGAGTTTCAGTATTTTTTGAGCATTTCAAAAGCTTCTTCAGAAGAATTGAAATCTCAATCTTATAGAGCTTTTGACAAAAAGATCATAAACTTTGAACAACACAACAAACTCAACGAAATGTGTGATTTAGTAAAAAACAAAATTGGTTCTTTTATGCACTATCTTCGAAACTCCAAGCACAAAGGACAAAAGTTCAACAAACAACAAACGACAAACAATAAACTATAAACATATTATGACAATAATTGAATGGTTTTTATTTTTCCTGATAGTACAGGCAATTCATTTTTTGAGTACCTGGAAACTTTACCAAAAAGCCGGCAGAAAAGCCTGGGAGGCTGCAGTTCCGGTTTACAATGCCGTGGTTTTGATGAAAATCATCAACAGGCCGTGGTGGTACACCCTGCTCCTGTTTATACCCATTATCAATTTGATTATGTTTCCTGTGATTTGGGTGGAAACCCTGCGCAGTTTTGGAAAAAACAGTTTGAGTGATACCTTTTTCGGTGTCCTGACTTTTGGTTTTTACATCACTTTCATCAATTACACTCAAGATGTCAAATACCTTCCTGAGCGTGATTTAAAGTCCAAAAGTGCATCCGGTGAATGGACGGGAGCCATTCTCTTTGCTGTTGTGGTAGCTACCATTGTGCATACTTATTTTATACAACCATTTACCATACCCACTTCCTCTTTAGAACGTACACTTTTGGTAGGTGATTTTTTATTTGTAAGTAAAATGCACTATGGAGCACGCACTCCTATGACCGCCGTTTCATTCCCTATGGTTCATGACACCATTCCTTTGGTGAAAACCAAATCATACACCAACAAACCACAGATTCCTTATTTCAGGTTCCCGGCATTTCAGGAGATCAAGCGCAATGATATTGTTGTATTTAACTGGCCTACTGA
>NZ_JCBCCK010000361.1:0-2118 GCF_059864935.1 Planktosalinus sp. | reverse complement strand
GTAAGAAAAGACACCTTTAATGATTATATGAAAACCCAAGGCAAACTTGGAGGGCAAAACAAACTGCCCCGTTTGTCCAATGACAGGAATATTGCCGAGATGCTTATCAAGCTAAATAGCCAATAAATCCTATATTTGCAGGAATTGATGACCAAAATTACTTCACATACAAGAACCCGTGCCCAGGAAAGTTCAAACGCCATAGAACGCATTTATATCACTATGCGCCACTTGTTTAATCGTGGGTTTTACAAGCCCATGGGAGTTTCGGGAGAAACCTTACGTGAAGCATTGCTTATCTTAAGGCCTGAAATTTACGGCTCCATAGCTGAGGATAAAATTGAACTTCAGGGGCTGTTGTATGTGATTGATCGACTACCGGATGGTATTGAAGAGTGCCGGTACATCAACCTGACAAGTGATGAAGGTTATTCAAAATCCCATTTTAAAGTTATCATACCGCCCAAGCGAAGGAGGAATTGTTACCGCATTGACGATGAGCAAATGAATATTGAAATTACCCGTGGGCGCTCTGAGATTTATGATATTTTAACCCACCTCACATTTCTTTATATAGAGTCACACAAAATAGTAAAACGCGTAGTGATTGATGATAACGGCGCGGTAACACGTGATTGGAACAAACTGGAGGAGGCAGTCAAGAAAAACAACGAACTTTCCGATGAGGAAAAAGAAGTTGCAGTCACTCACACTGCCAATATACTGGGGCGGACATTTGCTGAGGTCAAGGCCATTTATCCTTTATTTGCCACAAGGGAAAACCCCAACAGGTTCCTGAATATAGTTTACTATTTGGGTAAAATTGCCATTCAGGAATTGATAGACGACAATAAACGTGTGATTACATTCAGCCCGGTGTTGAGAGAGCGTTTGGGGCATCATATTCACGGCGAAATTTGGGCAAACAACATCAAAAAAGTAATGCATTCCAAAGGACTTCTTGAGCGACCCATCCATATCATCAGTGCCAATATGCACAGCGTGATGAACTCTCTTTTTGCGGCTCAGGCTTTGAAAAATGAACTAAAAAAAGCAAGCCCCTTAGAGGTTTTTGAGCAGTTGAGCAAAAATGAAAATGTTCCGCTTAGAGAGAAAGTTGAAAAATTGGCCAAAGAATGCGGCATGCTTTTTATAGAAGACAATAGTGGAACCAATATCGACGTTCAGATTTTTGACGCAACCCAAATCGATTGTTCGCATCTAATTACAAATGCTTTTGCCGGAAAGGCCAAAGAAGAGGCACCGATAATAATAGTGATGGATTACGCCTTTGGAGAGCAGGCTTATGAAACTATGGAGGAGTTATTGAAGCCCTACAGGGGTGAAAACAAAAAGACCCATCTTTTGAACGTGAAATCTGTCTCAATTATGGGGAAAGCCGGAATACTTGACGGGGGAAAGGGTGATATTATGATTCCCAATGCACATCTATTTGAAGGCACGGCAGACAATTACCCGTTTAAAAACAAGTTAAAAAAATCACATTTTGAAGGCAGCGGCATAAAAGTAAGTGAAGGAAGTATGATATCAGTTTTGGGAACATCACTTCAAAACAAAGACATTTTAAAATTCTTCCACGACTCCACATGGAATGTCATAGGGCTTGAAATGGAAGGGGCACACTATCAAAAAGCCATACAAGCGGCTTCAAAAATAAGGGGAAGTATAAGTGAGAAAGTGGAAGTGAGATATGCCTATTATGCCTCGGATAACCCGTTGGAAACAGGAAGTACTTTAGCCAGTGGTGGATTGGGGATGTCAGGGGTCAAACCCACTTATTTGATTACGCAAAAAATTTTAGAACAAATTTTAGAAAATCGAGGTTTTATTTTTCCCCATTAACCATTAACCAATAACCAATAACCAATAACCAATAACCAATAACCAATAACAAGCAATGAGCAACACACCAATAACCAATAGCCATCAGGAAGAAATTGATCTGGGGTATTTAATGAATAAAATTAATGACCTTTTTAAGAAGGGTGTAAAGTTATTGTTTGAAATTATTTCATTTTTTTTAAAATTTAAATTAATTACAGTAAGTATACTTGTTTTTTTAATTATATATGGTTACTATACCGACAAGGCCAGTGT
>NZ_JCBCCK010000325.1:0-2752 GCF_059864935.1 Planktosalinus sp. | reverse complement strand
GCTATGGGAAATACACCTTAATAACAAAAAAATACCAACGCTTTAAAGCCGACAAAACCGAAAACAGAAACCACAAAGCAGATGCTACTTTTGAGTATTTGCATATATTAGAAAAATAAACCTCCCCTCTAAAAAGAGGGGATCGAGTCTGCCCGCCGAAGGCTGGGGGTGTGTAAAAGATAGAATCATACTAAAGCAACGATTAACCTATTAACCATTAACAACAAAATTCAATGTTTACAACAAAAGCAAACAAAATATTTCAAGAGGTTATCAATAAATATCACATTATAAACACCGTTGATCAACCTTTTGAAAACCCTTACGACAAAAATGCCCAACTCATTGAGCACCTATTTTATAGAAAATGCTGGATAGATACCGTTCAATGGCATTATGAAGATATTATTAGAGACCCCAATATCGACCCGGTTGCCGCATTAAAACTCAAACGCCAAATCGACGCCTCCAATCAGGACCGTACTGATACTGTGGAATATATTGACAGCTATTTCCTTGAGAAATACAAAGATGTAGAAGTAAAGAAAAACGCCAAAATCAACACTGAAAGTCCGGCCTGGGGCATTGACAGGCTATCAATTCTTGCATTAAAAATCTTTCACATGGATGAAGAAGCCAACAGGACTGACGCTTCCCCGGAATACCGTTTAAAATGCAAAGAAAAACTCGACGTACTGCTTGAACAACGTATAGACCTTTCAACAGCGATTGACCAATTACTCGAAGACATTGCAAATGGCGATAAGTATATGAAAGTGTACAAACAAATGAAGATGTACAACGACGATGAGATGAACCCGGTTTTGAGGAAGAAGTAAAAAGTCCCCTCTAAAAAGAGGGGATTTAGGGGTGTGTTTTAATTATAGCCATGAAAATCTATTACAACCCAAAACTAAAGGAACTAGCCAGACAACTTAGAAACAACTCTACTAAGTCTGAAATAAAGTTGTGGATGTGCCTTAAAGGCAAGCAAATGTGTGGTTATGATTTTCACAGGCAGAAACCAATAGATGAATACATCGTTGATTTTTTCTGCAACAAATTAAAGTTAGCAATTGAATGTGACGGCTATTCACATCAAATAGTAGAAGTTTGGGAAAAAGACAACAAGAAAACCAAAAGATTAAACGAATTAGGAATAGAAGTTTTACGGTTTTCAGACGAACAAATATTAAAAGATACCGACAATGTTTTGAGAGTCATAGAAGATTATATTGAAAGATTTGAAAATCAAAAGACACACCCCTAATTTTCTGTTGCATCGCAGCATAAAATTTTTCCCCTCTTTTTAGAGGGGAGGCACCAAAATCCAAATGGTTTTGAGATAATAGTTTAAAAGTTGAACCCAATTTCTGCGAAAATCCGCGCGATCTGCGGGAGACTTTTAACCTAAAACTGAAAGCACCAATTTCCAATTAACCAATAACCAATTAACCAACCAGAAACTTGAAACAAAAAACCAGAAACATATTAGTCATCCGTCTCTCAGCCTTGGGCGATGTGGCGATGATTGTGCCTGTGTTGAGGGTGTTCACTGCTACCTATCCTGATGTAAAAATCACCGTGCTTTCAAAGCCATTTCACGAGCCACTTTTTGAAGAATTTAAGCAAGTTTACTTCTTTCAGGCTGACGTAAAAGGAGCGCACAAAGGTTTAAACGGGCTGTTCAAGCTTTCCAAAGAATTAAAAAAACAAGGCATCACGGCCGTAGCCGATTTACACAATGTACTGCGCTCAAAAGTGATGGGCGGATTTTTTAGACTCAGTAACATTCCGTTGGAGAAAATCGACAAAGGCAGAGCTGAAAAAAAAGCCCTGACCAGAGCCAAAAACAAACAATTTAAACAACTAAAAACCACAGCTGAACGCTATGCTGAAGTTTTTGATAAATTGGGATTCCCACTTGACTTATCAAAACATCAATTCCCAAACAAAAAGGAAGTTCCTGCGAAAGCAATCCCCTTAATTGACAACACTTTCAAACACAAAATTGGAATTGCGCCTTTTGCAGCCCACGAAGGCAAAATGTACCCGTTGGAGTTGATGGAGCAGCTGATTGCAAAACTCGACCATGAAAAAGAAACACAAGTGTTTCTCTTCGGCGGCGGGAAACGTGAAGAGCAATTATTGAATGAAATGGCAGGAAAATATGATACTGTCACCAATCTGGCAGGTGCTTTAAGTTTTAAACAAGAGTTGGCGTTTATTGCAAATCTCGATGCTATGCTTGCAATGGACAGCGGCAATGCCCATCTGGCTGCGATATACAATGTGCCTACCATCACTATCTGGGGAGTGACACATCCTTATGCAGGGTTTTATCCATTCAACCAGCCAATGGAGCATGCTTTGTTGGCAGACCGGGAACAATTTCCATTGATTCCCACTTCCATTTATGGCAATACTTTTCCTAAGGGTTATGAAAATGCTATAAAAACTATTACGCCTCAACAAATTTTGGATAAACTAAAGAAAGTTTTTTAAAACCCAATTTTTAGCCCCCCCTTGCGCCACCGCTAAAGCTAAAGGCGGCACGCGGTCGGGGGGTTGGGGGGCTTACTTTTTCACAAACTTTTTACTCACCCGCTCACCGGTTTCACTTTCAAAAACCACAAAATATAAACCCGGGTTTAATGCTCTTACATCAATGGTTGTGGCACTGGTTTCGAGAAATTGGCTGTTTAATTTTTTACCATTGATATCATAAATAATAGCCGAAACAGATTGATTG
>NZ_JCBCCK010000050.1:0-21320 GCF_059864935.1 Planktosalinus sp. | reverse complement strand
ATCTCACGTCTAAAGTCTAAAAAAATGTACCTGCTAATCTCATACATAAAATTCTTCTTCAAATCCATCAAGCTGCATGGCGTGCATTCGCCTTTTGTGTTTGATTTGATTGCGTATTGTTTTAGGGATAAGAAGGATTATCCTGAATACAGGATATTGGAAAAATACAACAAGCAGCTTTCACAAAGCAAAGAGACCATTTCTGTAACCGATTTTGGTTCGGGTTCGCGGGTGTTTCGTTCCAACAAAAGGAAAGTTTCTGCCATTGCAAAATATGCGGGCATCTCCAACTTTCGGCAGCGATTGCTTTTTAGGTTAACGCATTATTTCAATTTTCGAAACACCATTGAACTGGGCACCTCATTGGGAAAGGCTACAATTGCTTTCGCTTTAAGCGAAAAAAATAAAGTCGTAAGTGTTGAAGGTTGCCCGGCTACGGCTGCTTTTGCCGAAAACGCCTTGAAAGAGGCCGGTTGCACAAACGTTACGATTACCAATGAAACCTTTGAAGAGTTCTTAAAAAAGCCGTCACATTTTGCTCCCGATTGTATTTTTATCGACGGCAACCATAGTTATAAAGACACTATAAATTACTTTCATCAACTCCTTCCGTTTGTTCAAAATGAAACAGTCATGATTTTTGACGACATTCACTGGTCAAATGAGATGCACCGCGCCTGGCAGGAAATTGCCTCCCATCCCAAAGTCACCGTAGCTATTGACACCTTTTACTGGGGAATTATTTTCTTCAGGAAAGAACAGCAAAAAGAAAGTTTTACGGTAAAAGTGTAACTTTAGGCTTTTAGAAAAGACTTATGTAATGGCTTGAAATAAAACCCGAGAATCAGCAATGAGCACAGTAATAAAAATCAGAAAAATTACCCGTGATTTTAAGATGGGTAACGAAATTTTACGCGTTTTAAAAGATATTGACCTTGACATTGAACGCGGCGAATATGTTGCGCTGATGGGTCCTTCGGGTTCGGGAAAATCAACACTGATGAACATACTGGGTTGCCTGGATACAGCCACTTCGGGAAGCTATGAACTCAATGGCGTCAAAGTAAGCACCATGACCGATGACGAGCTGGCCGAAATCAGGAACAAGGAAATCGGGTTTATTTTTCAAACTTTTAATTTATTACCGCGCACCACTGCACTTGAAAACGTTGCTTTACCCATGATTTATGCCGGGGTTTCAAAAGCAGACCGCACAAAGCGTGCTGAAAAAGTATTGGCAGATGTCGGCCTTGCAGACCGTATGGATCACCGCCCCAACGAACTTTCAGGAGGACAGCGCCAGCGCGTTGCCGTGGGTCGGGCATTGGTCAATAACCCTTCCATCATCCTTGCTGATGAGCCCACCGGAAACCTTGATTCCAAAACTTCAGAAGAAATCATGAACCTTATCGATGCCATCCATCAGGCCGGCAATACCGTAATTCTAGTTACCCACGAAGAAGATATAGCCCGTCGTGCTAAACGGGTCATTCGCCTGAGAGATGGTGAGGTGGAGAGTGATATTAGGCAGTAGGTTTGAGATGTTAGATATTAGATATCAGAAGTAAGAAGTTTATAAAAATCACCCTTGCCACATTATCAAAAATCCGTAATTTCGTAACCTGTAATAATTCGACTAAAAATAAAGCATAATGAGCAAATATGATATTATTGTTTTGGGAAGTGGTCCCGGGGGTTATGTAACCGCCATTCGCGCGTCACAACTGGGATTTAAAACCGCAGTTATTGAAAAAGAAAGCCTTGGGGGCGTTTGCCTGAACTGGGGGTGTATTCCCACCAAAGCCCTTTTAAAAAGTGCACAGGTGTTTGACTACATGAAACACGCTGAAGATTACGGACTCACCCTAAAAGATGCCGACAAAGACTTTTCCAAAGTCATCAAAAGAAGCCGCAACGTTGCCGGGGATATGAGCAAGGGCGTTCAGTTTTTGATGAAGAAAAACAAAATCGACGTCATTAACGGTTTCGGAAAACTAAAACCCGGAAAAAAAGTGGAAGTTGACGGAAAAGAATACAGCGCAGACCATATCATTATTGCTACCGGAGCCCGCTCACGTGAGTTGCCCAGCCTGAAACAGGACGGCAAAAAAGTCATTGGTTACCGTGAGGCGATGTCGCTTGACAAGCAGCCCAAATCGATGATTATTGTGGGAAGTGGCGCCATTGGTGTTGAGTTTGCCCATTTTTACAATGCGATGGGCACTGAAGTGACCATCGTTGAATTTTTACCCAATCTCGTTCCCCTGGAAGATGAAGACATTTCAAAACAATTTGAGCGTTCGTTCAAAAAAGCCGGTATCAAGGTGATGACCAGTTCTTCTGTGGAGTCGGTGGATGTTTCCGGAAAAGGTGTTAAAGCCAAAGTAAAAACCCAAAAAGGCGAAGAAACCCTTGAAGCAGATATTGTTTTATCTGCCGTGGGCATCAAATCAAATTTAGAAAATATTGGCCTTGAAGATGTGGGCATAGTGGTTGACAAGGACAAAATCATGGTCAACGACTGGTACCAAACCAACATTCCCGGCTATTATGCCATTGGTGATGTGGTTCCCGGTCCGGCGTTAGCTCACGTTGCTTCTGCGGAAGGAATCACTTGTGTCGAAAAAATCAAAGGCATGCACGTGGAAGCCATCGATTATGGCAACATCCCCGGATGTACTTATGCCACTCCCGAAATTGCCAGCGTGGGCATGACCGAAAAACAAGCCAAAGAAGCCGGCTATGAACTGAAAGTGGGGAAATTCCCATTCACCGCCTCAGGAAAAGCCAAAGCCGCCGGAACACCCGAAGGTTTTGTGAAAGTGATTTTTGATGCCAAATACGGCGAATGGCTGGGTTGCCATATGATAGGTGCCGGAGTGACCGATATGATTGCCGAAGCCGTTCTGGGCAGAAAACTGGAAACCACAGGACACGAAGTGCTCAAAGCCATCCACCCCCACCCCACGATGAGTGAGGCCGTGATGGAAGCCGTTGCCGATGCTTATGGCGAGGTGATTCACCTGTAAAATATTTTAAATGTTCCCAAACATTGGAAAACGGTAGCCGGAATTTTTAGGCTGCCGTTTTTTTATACACCTAACTTTTTAATCGACTTGCCAACCGTTCAGCCTGAACCCGCAACTCATTAACGGCGGTGCTTTCCCAAAGTTTGCCCTTTTGTGAGGAAGCTATGGTAAACAAATTATTGAGACCAGTTCATCCCCGGAGATCAGCTGAAACGTAATTGCATTTGTTGATGTTGAAATACCCAGTATGAGTTCGTCTTGGGTAAATTTTTTATTTTCATAGCAGTCTAATAAAAATCCGTCCTCCCAATATAAATAATATTTTCATTTGGAAAATGTTACCTTTTTAGGTAACTTTGAGCCTGATTTAACGACCAACCAAATTGAGCGGGTTTAAAAGAGAAATAGGGTTTTATGAAAATCATTTTAAAGATTTTTATTTAAAACAGTCGCTCGCTGTTCGTAAGAAAATTGACTGGCCCCTGTTGCTTATTAAAACAACGCGAATTGTACCGGAAAAATTTTTAAAACATTTGACGAATACTGACGGACTTTGGGAAGTGCGAATTTCAGCAGGAAAGGGAATATTCCGAATATTTTGTTTTTTCGACGATGGTAATTTAATAATACTCTTGAGCGGATTTCAAAAGAAAACGCAGAAAACCCCAAAAAATGAAATTAAAAAAGCAGAACGATTAAAAAAAGAATATTATGAACACAGATAAAAGAATCACATCATTTGATGACCATTTAGACGAACAGTACGGAAAAACAGGAACAAAATCCCGTGATAAATTCCAAGAAGAGTTTGAAACATTCAAAATTGGCGTTTTAATCCAGGAAGCACGCAAAAAACAACAGCTGACCCAAGAACAACTTGCTGAAAGAGTTGGAACCACAAAAAATTATATTTCCAGGATTGAAAACAACGCTAGTGATATACGGCTTTCAACTTTAATGAGGATAATTAGGGAAGGTTTAGGCGGAAGTTTAAAATTATCGCTTGATGTTTAAATCGTACAAAATCATTAATTACAAACTGATTTAAGCCCCTCCCCCAATCGCTCAGCCTGAACACACAGCTCGTTTACTGTTTTGGTTTCTTAATCTTCAGCTCTACCGTCTATCCACTAACGATGATTTCCATATTTACCAAAACTAAAAAACGGTAGCCTGAAATTGTTCAGTTACCGTATTTTTCTTAAGACTATGTCCTTCTAACTTAGGGCTTTTAACTTCTTAATTCATTTGATTTTCACCAACTCCACATCAAATACCAATACAGCATTTGGAGGAATCACCCCACCTGCACCGGCACTGCCATAAGCCAGGTGTGATGGAAGTACAAAACGGGCCTTGTCGCCTTCGTTTAAAAGCAAAAGACCTTCATCCCATCCCGGTATCACACGGCCCATTCCCACAGGAAAATCGATGGGGTTATTTCTTTCAAAAGAGGAATCAAATACTTTTCCATCGGTAAACATTCCGGTGTAGTGCACCACAACTACATCTCCTTTTCTGGCTTTAGGGCCATCTCCTTTTTCGGTGATTTTATAGCGCAAACCGCTTTTGGTTGCTTCAAAACCTTCAGCCAGTTTACCCAATAATTCTTCCTGTTCTTTTTTTGCTGCAGCTTCGCGTTTTGCCTTGGCACCTTCAAACTGTCTGAAAGACTCTACGGCATTCCATTTTTCGGCTTCAGCGCCTACTCTTACAATTTTTAATGATTCTATTTTATCACCTTGTGCAATGGCATCCACTACATCTTGTCCTTCAATCACTTTTCCAAAAACCGTATGGTTATCGTCCAGCCAAGGTGTTGCCACATGGGTGATAAAAAACTGGCTGCCGTTTGTTGCTTTTCCGGAATTGGCCATAGACAACACGCCCGGACCATCGTGACGTAACTCAGGGTGAAACTCGTCATCAAACTGATAACCGGGACCACCGCTGCCTGTGCCTGTTGGGTCACCACCTTGAACCATAAAATCCGGTATCACGCGGTGAAATACTATCCCGTCATAATAAGGTGTTCCCTGAGGTTTGACTGAATTTTCAAGATTTCCTTCGGCAAGGGCCACAAAGTTGCCCACTGTTCCCGGGGTGAGTTGGTAGGTTAATTTGATGGTGATTTCACCTTTTGATGTCAAAAATTTTGCGTAAATTCCGTCCTGCATTGCTTTAATTTTTTAATGAGGTGCAAAGGTACATAATTGTGCCGGTTTCAGAAATTTAATTTCTACATACAACACTTAAAAAACACCTATTAAACCTGTCACTATGAAAAAAATTCCTTTATTTCTATTTGCTTTTTTGCTGATGGGATTTCAGCAAACCATGGCTAATCAACCAACCGACCCTGAAGAAAACGACAAAGAATTTCTTTTGAGTTATTATCAAAGAAACATGGATAACCTGAGAGCAAAAACTGCCGATTTTTCTATTGAGCAATTGAACTATCAACCCACTGACGAAAGCTGGTCAATTATTATGTGTCTGGAACATATTTACCTGACCGAATTGTCCCTGGTTGAAATGGTTCAGGAAGTATTGGAACAACCTGCCAATCCTGATGAAAGAGAAAGTCTCGTGGCCACAGATGATGAAATGTTGAATACCATCGTTGATCGCTCTGCAAGATTCAAGGCTCCCGAAGTGCTTCACCCCACCGGTGAATTTTCCAGTGCTGATGAATTACTTTCAGCAATTGCTGAAAACAGAGCTGTTATATTCGACTTAATAGAAGGTTATGAAATTGAACACATGCGCAACCGGGTTGCTGATGCCCCTTTCGGGAAAATTGACGGGTACCAGTATTTGTTGTTTATTGCCGGTCACGCTGAAAGACACAGCCTTCAAATAGATGAGATTATGGCTTCTGAGGGTTTTCGTGAATATTAAAATTCAAACACAATACTAACAAAAAAGCAGGATAGATCAATATTTATCCTGCTTTTTTTGTTCAAATAACTTTATACGATTAATATATTAAGATTTTCTCGCAACCGGGCTTTTTGCCGGGCCTCCCTTTTTTGTGTTTGAAACTTTGGGAGTTGATTTTTCAACAGGCACCGCTTTATTTGAAGTTCCCATTGCTTCGGTTTGTTTGATAATTTCCTGGGCTTCTTCCTCTGTCGGTTCAGAGAAATCCATCAAACCCTTTTCCTGTAGAATGTTATACCACTGAAATATTTTTTTGATGTCGCTGGCGTAGACCCTGTCTTCGTCATAATCGGGAAGGATTTCAAAAAAGTATTCTTCCAGTTTCAACTTGTCTTCCTTGTGACTGATGGCTTTCTCACCATTTTCCTTGTCCTTTATTTTTTGCATGATCCGCCGCAAAGGCACTTCTTCGGTCAGGGTGTAAATGGCAATTTCAGAGAGCAAACTCACGTTTTGCTGTGCACTAACAGATATTTTCTTTCCGTCGAGTAGCGATTCCGCCAAAAAACCTGTCCTGGTTTGCGTTTTTAGTTCATATAAACCCGGTTTTCCGGAAATAGATAAGATTTTTTCTAAACCCATAAAGTAATTCTTTTTAATTTTATTTTATTGAAAGTTTGAATTTCAAATTTGTACAAAGATAAAGAATGTGAGGCAAAATCTAAATATTTACCTTTTTTTATTCATATTGGGGAAACGCATACGGTAATCCACTTCCACTTTACCTTTTGAAATGTTGTTGAGTTTGCTTTTTATCAATCTTCTTTTAAGTGGTGATAATTTGTCTGTAAACAAGACTCCTTCAATGTGGTCATATTCGTGCTGGATGATGCGTGCAGCAATTCCTTCAAACGATTTTGTGTGTTGAAGAAAATTTTCGTCATAAAATGAAATGGTAATTTTTTCATTTCTGAACACATCTTCCCTAACATCCGGAATACTTAAACAACCTTCGTTAAACGCCCATTCGTCACCAGTTTCTTCGAGGATTTTTGCATTGATAAACGTTTGTTTGAAACCCTCAAGAAACTTTTGTTCGTCCTCACTTAGCTCTTCATCGACTGCAAACGGTTCCGCATCCACAATAAACAACCTGATGGGCAATCCTATCTGAGGTGCGGCAAGACCCACTCCACGTGCCTGATACATGGTTTCATGCATATTGGCTATCAATTCGCTTAAAGCCGGGTAATCTTGCGGAATATCAACTGCTTTTTTTCTTAACACAGGGTCGCCGTATGCGACAATCGGTAATATCATTTCTTGAAATTTTTTGGCAAAATTACAATTTTCAACTTCTAAATCACCAAAAGTAGTTTGTTTTTGAAGGTATATGATTCACCTTAAGATTTGTTGTGAAGATATTCCTGCAAAATGATGGTTGCACTGATTTCGTCAAGCAGGGCTTTATTGCGGCGTTGTTTTTTCTTTAAACCGCTGTCAATCATAGTTTGAAAAGCCATTTTGGAAGTAAAACGCTCATCCACTCGTTCTACAGGAATCTCTGGAATTTCAACTTTCAACTTTTTAATAAAAGCAGAAATATGAACCTCAACATCTGAAGGGGTATCATCCATTCTTTTGGGTTCACCAACAATGAAAAGTTCCACTTTTTCTTTGGCAACATACTCTTTAAGAAAAGTCAGTAAATTTTTAGTTTCCACCGCTGTCAAACCGGATGCAATGAGTTGTAACTCATCGGTTACAGCGATGCCGGTGCGTTTTGTTCCAAAATCTATTGCTAAAATGCGCGCCATAGTTAAAATTCTGGACAAAGGTAATACTTCTTTGGTTTCTTCTGTGCATTTGATAAAAGCAATTATCTTTGTGGTTGGAAAAGTTTATGAGTTTGTGAGTTTGTGAGTTTTTTAAAGAAACTTTATAAATAAAACCTATTGAATTTAAACTAAGTTTAGAAAAAAAATAAATGAATCAATTAAAATTAATTATCGAAAAAGCCTGGGAAGACAGGTCACTACTTACCCAACCGGAAACCATCAATGCAATTAAAGATGTTCTCTCAAAACTGGATGACGGTACCTTGAGGGTTGCTGAACCCACCGATAACGGCTGGCAGGTAAACGAATGGGTCAAAAAAGCCGTGGTATTGTATTTCCCCATCCAAAAAATGGAAACTTTTGAAGTGGGCATTTTTGAATATCACGATAAAATTCCGCTGAAAACGGGTTATAAAGAGAAAAACATTCGTGTGGTCCCTCACGCTGTTGCTCGTTATGGTGCTTACATTTCCGGCGGGGTTATTCTAATGCCAAGTTATGTGAACATTGGTGCTTATGTAGATGAAGGCACTATGGTTGACACTTGGGCAACGGTGGGCAGTTGTGCACAAATTGGTAAAAACGTCCACCTGAGTGGTGGTGTGGGTATTGGAGGAGTTTTGGAACCTCTGCAGGCAGCTCCCGTTATTATTGAGGACAATGCTTTTATTGGTTCGCGTTGCATCGTTGTGGAAGGTATCCGCGTTGAAAAAGAAGCCGTTTTGGGTGCGAATGTTGTTTTGACTGGCTCTACAAAAATCATAGATGTAACGGGAAGCGAACCCAAGGAAATTAATGGTTTTATTCCTGCTCGGTCTGTCGTAATTCCGGGAAGTTATACCAAAAAATTTGCTGCAGGCGAATTTCAAGTACCTTGTGCACTGATAATTGGAAAAAGAAAAGAAAGTACAGATAAAAAAACCTCGCTGAATGATGCACTGCGCACCTATGATGTGGCGGTTTAAACTTCTATTATGGTTCAGAAAAAATCGTTTTTTTTTTGTTAAAGCAGATTAAAAACGGGTATTATAAAAGACTAAACAAAGAATGAGTAAAGACCTAAACGAAATGCATCCTATAGATGCAGTCATATTATGGGTTGATGGCAATGACGCCAAACACCGACAAAAAATGCTTCCTTATTTGAAGGACAAGCATATTTCAGATTCCAAAAAATTCAGAACCAGATATGACCAAGTCAATGAAATTAAATATTCGGTTGATTCCTTGTTAAAATTTGCCCCTTATATTCGCACTATCCATATTGTCACAGACAATCAAACCCCTGATTTCTTGAAAGAAAAAGATGCCCAAAATAAATATCAAAAAATCATTATTGTTGATCACAGGGATATTTTTAATGGTTTGGAAGAGTTTTTACCAACTTTTAACAGCTTAACCATCGAATCTTGTATTCACAGAATTCCTCACTTAGCAGAGCATTTTATTTATTTAAACGACGATATTTTCTTAATAAACAAGACTGTTTCCGAAGATTTCTTTAAAGGCGGTTTGCCGGTCCTAAGAGGGAAATGGTTAAAATTTGACAAAAATAAGTGGTGGAAAAAAAATAAAGAACATAGATTTAGGCACAAATCTGTTCAACAAAATGCGGCAAAACTTTTGGGGTTCAGTAAGTATTTCAAATTTAAACACACACCCCACCCCATAAGAAAATCAACTTTAGAACAATTTTTCAGTAATAACAATGAAGTGTTTTTAGGCAATATCAAATACAAATTCAGGAACAAAAATCAATTTATACCTCAGGGTTTAGCCAATCATATTGAAATAAAAAACGACAGCTGTATTTTAAACAATAACTTGCGTTTAACTTACTTTAGGTCTTATAAAAAACCACTGTTTTGGTATAAAATCAAATTAAATAGAACAACCAAAAACAAGCTGTTTTTAGGATTGCAAAGTTTAGACCTATGCCCGCCAAACATATTAAAGTACATACTTACCTGGCTGAAATTAAAGACCAGTTAAATTATTAATTGTCACTAATTCATTAATCGTTCTCTCGTATCTCTGCTTTCTCCCCCTCTATAAAGCAGCCGTTCATCATTTCCTTATACGATAACTATTTTGAAGGTATTGAGTTTGGATTCAAAGGATATAGTTTTCAGATTGTAGTTTGTATCTCCAATATCTTTTATTTTAAACTGCCTGAAATTCCCAAAGGATAAGTAGTAATTACTTAGTTACTCTTTCACAATACCAAAAGGTGTTCTTGTGATTTTTTCAAAAACGGTTTTCTTACGGATTGCCAGGTTTTTTGAAATGGATTCTTGTGTTTTATACCCTCGTTTGTGATCCAAATGCACACAAACTGCCGAGTAACGTATTTGCTTTGATTTGATTCCAAGGTTGAATAAGCGTTCACCCAGTTCCCTATCCTGTCCGCCATACTGCATACGTTCATCAAAACCATTTACGGCAAGTATATCACTTTTCCAACCGGAGGCATTGTGCCCGTTCCAGGTGGCTTTTGTGGGTGTGAAAAAATTCAGTAACCCCTGAAAAAGGCCTTTGGCTTTGAGCTTGTTATTTTTAAAAGAAGGTTTTAACCCTTTAGACTTTAACCATTTAACATCAAAACACTGCTGACTAAAAATATCGTCTTTGCTGATAAGTTTTGAAATATCCATCGGCAGCATAAAGTAACCTCCAGATAGGAAATACCCTTTTTCCTTGTTGGTATTGTGGACGTCCAAAAAATCTTTTCGGGGAATGCAATCACCATCAGACATGACTATATATTCAGCGTCACAGGCAACAATGGCTTTATTTAATATGCGGGATTTTTGAAAACCGTCATCTTCCTGCCAAATGTGTTTGATGGGAAAACCCACTTCGGCTTTCATTTTTTCAATCAGGTCAAAAGTGGGTTGTTTTGAACCATCATCGGCAATGACCACTTCAAAATATTTAAAAGTTTGCGCCTCATAACCCCAAAGTACTTTTTCCAGCCACGCTTCTGAATTATAAGTGCTTATAATCACAGAAATCGCGACAGTATTATTATTTGAAGTTGCAGAACCTGATTGTGCCATACTACAAAATTAACTTTTTTTTGCCGACCATCTTTTTCTTTTTCACAGAAATGAAGAATTATTTACAGAACAATTCCGTTGGAGTATATGTTTTCATTGAAAAAGATTATACTTTTGATTTTTATATTTCTTTTAGATTACGCCTAAACAATTATTGATGATTAAGCTCTCTGCGGTAATAATTACGTTCAACGAAGAAGAACATCTTGAAAAGTGTTTAAAATCACTTGATGGAGTGGCAGATGAAATTGTGGTGGTTGACTCCTACTCTACTGACAACACTAAAGCAATTTGCGAAAAATTCAACATTAAATTTGTTGAACAAAAATTTTTGGGTTATAAAGAACAAAAAAACTTTGCCATTACCCAGACAAAATACGGCCATATTCTTTCACTTGACGGAGATGAAGCACTTTCTGAGGAATTAAAAAAATCCATTTCAGAACTTAAGAAAAACTGGGTTCAAGACGGCTATTATGCCAACCGAAGAAACATCTATTGCGGGCAGTGGATCAAACATTCAGACTGGTATCCTGACCGAAAACTTCGGCTTTTTATCAAAGGCAAAGGCGAATGGCAAGGAATCAACCCTCACGATTCTTACAAGCTTTTTAATCCAAAAAAATCAGGCAGGGTTAATGGAGATATTTTGCATTGGATTTATCGAGACTACATTGAACACAATCAAAAAGTAGAGCGATTTTCGACCATTGCTGCACAGGCTTATTTTGATTTGGGAAAGAAATCTTCCATCTGGAAAATTCTATGCCACCCCACCTGGGCATTTTTTAAGGCTTACTTTTTAAGACTAGGTTTTCTGGACGGACTGAACGGATGGGTTATTTGTGTGCAAACTTACAACGTTACTTTTCTAAAATATGCTAAGCTCTATCAACTTAATAAAAGGGCAAAGAGCAAGTAAAGCCTAAATTACTTTTTTAAACCCAACTTTTTTTTAAGCTTTCTTTTTCTGTGATATTTTTCCTGAAATTTTTCAGTGTGTTTCCACATCAATTCAAACACTTCATCAGGATTTCGATTAATCAGCTGTGCATACCTGTTGCTCATCACACGCACCATTTCTTCTTTTGGTGTCAAGCGCGAAAAGTTTTTGATGCGTGCTTCAAAAGACAGCGGCTTAAAAACCATTCGGTTTAAATCAACCAAGAAAAAATCATAACCGGTTTCAGTCTTTTTAATGAGCGTGTTTCCCGGAGAGTGGTCTTTAAATAGAATATTATTTTCGTGCAGTTTGAAGGTAAAATCTGTGGCTGCAATCAAAATTTTTTCGCGCTCAGGATATTCAGGATTTGTAATGAGCTCTCTGAATGTAATATCGCACTTAAGGTGTTCACTTACATAAAAGCTTTTTTGTAACCCAAATGCTGAAAAATATTCAAAATAAGCCAGTGGTTTTGGTGTGCCTATGCCTCTATTAATTAAATAGGTTGCATTTTCAAACGAACGTCTGGCTTTTGATTTTCTAAGAAATTTATAGGCAATACGGTTAAAAATATGAGGAATTTTAAATGATTTTACATTAATTGCCAATCCATTAATTTCTTTTATTTTAATAATGTTTCTGCTTGGTTTAATATAGTAAGTCCCTTCCGTATCAAAATGATGTACAAAATGAGTGATAGAGTCTTTCAAATCCTGAGAAATATCCGCAAATTCCTTATGTTCCCTCACTTAAATATATTTTTGGCAAAGATACAATTTGTATTTATTATCAATGATAACTAACAAAACTAGTTTGCAATCATATAAAGACACAAATTTTTTGGAAATCAATTTATTAAAAAACTAGTATTTAGATTAATAATTGGTTGCCACGAATGCACTAATGCTTTTTGGAGTAGTTCACTAAAAATTATTCGTGCATTAGTGGCTTTTAAAAAGTCAATCTGATTTATTTTTGTTTTAATCCTCAACTTAATTTTTCCGACGTATTTTTGTAAAAAATAATCTGGATGTATCAAGAGGAAATTGAAAAAGCATTGTTCCATTTAAACAAAGGCGGAATCATACTTTACCCCACTGACACGATTTGGGGAATTGGCTGTGATGCCACCAAAGCAGAAGCTGTTTCAAAAATTTACCAGCTCAAAAAAAGGAAAGAAACCAAGTCAATGCTGTGTCTTGTTTCCGATTTGAGAATGCTTGAAAAGCACCTCTATGAGGTTCCTGATGCCGCTTATGACATCATCGAATATGCAGAAAAACCCACTACCATTGTTTATGACCAACCGTTGGGCGTGGCAGAAAATTTAATTGCAGATGACAACTCACTTGGAATCAGAGTGATAAAAAAAGGGTTTGCTTTTGAATTGCTGAAGAAATTTAGAAGACCGCTTGTTTCCACTTCGGCAAATATCAGCGCTTTTCCTGCTCCAAAAAGTTTTGGCGAAATAAGCCCCGATATTTTGAACGGCGTGGACTATGTTGTAAATTTGCCTGACGAAAATCGTGGTGCTCAACCATCAACTATCATCAAGTTAAAAAATGATGGGCAGGTGCAAATCATCAGGAAATAGTAAGCCACTAATGTACTAATGATTTTTGGCTTATATGTGTTGTGTATAAAAAGCCGCTGATGCACTAATGTTTTTTGGATATGTTATAATAAATTATCGTGTGTTAGTGGTTAAAAAAAGATAAACTATGTCTGACCTTATTCTTAAAAAAGAAAGTTATTCACTTTTGGGAGTTTTGTTTGATGTTCACAATCATTTGGGTGCAGGTTTATCTGAAATTGTTTATAAGGATGCTCTTGAATATGAATTCAAAGAATTAAATATTCCTTTTGAAAAGAGAAAAAGAATATACAGTTAGGTACAAAAACATTATTTTAAAACACAAGTTTTATGCTGATTTTGTTGTATTTAATAAAATAATCCTGGAAGTGAAATCTTGTGAATTATTTACAGATTCTCACATTGCTAAGTGTATTAACTATTTTAAAATTTCGAATAACAGATTGGCGCTTCTAGTTAATTTCAAACAAGACAAATTAGATTATAGAAGAATTGTATTATGAATTCATGCCATAATTTTTTTTTGAATAATATAACCATAAATTATTCGTGCATTCGTGGCAAACCTTTTTTGATAATATAAATTGAATTTAAACCATTAGTTAGAGGTATTTTCCAATTAAACCAAACATAAATTTTATTCACATTCGTGGCAAACAACACTACAAATACAAATTATAAAGCTGCATTAACTCACCCCATTTTCAATGTCCTATCACAGGCATCCGGACAACTTGGCCTTGAAACCTATGTGATTGGCGGCTTTGTGAGGGATTTTTTGCTGGGTCGTGGCACACCAAAAGACATTGATGTAGTATCTGTTGGCAGTGGTATTGAACTTGCAAAAAAAACTTCACAACTTCTGGTGAATCATCCAAAAATTTCCATTTTCAAAAATTTTGGCACCGCCATGCTCAAAACCGATGATATGGAAATTGAGTTTGTGGGCGCCAGAAAAGAATCTTATGACCGCAACAGTCGAAAACCAGCAGTCGAAAACGGAACCCTTGAAGACGATCAAAACCGGCGTGATTTTACCATCAACGCTTTGGCATTAAGTTTAAACCCTGAAACTTACGGCGATTTGATTGACCCTTTCAATGGCTTGGATGATTTGGAAAATAAAATCATTCGAACACCCTTAAACCCTGACATTACTTACTCTGACGACCCATTGAGAATGTTAAGGGCCATCCGTTTTGCATGTCAGCTTGAATTTGAAATTGAAAAAGAATCACTCGATTCCATAAAACGAAATAATGAACGCATTAAAATAATTTCGTTTGAACGCATCACTGACGAACTACATAAAATATTATTGAGTAAGAAACCATCCCTTGGTTTCACATTGTTACACAAAGTAGGACTTCTTGACTTGATTCTTCCTGAATTAACTGCACTTCAAGGCATTGACGAAATTGAAGGCCAGCGCCACAAAGACAACTTCTGGCACACCCTGGAAGTGGTTGATAATATTTGTGAAGCAACCGAAAACCTTTGGCTTCGCTGGGCGGCATTACTGCACGACATCGGCAAGGCACCCACCAAAAAATTTGATAAAAAAATTGGATGGACTTTTCACGGACACGAATTTGTAGGCTCAAAAATGGTCTTAAAACTGTTCAAACGCCTGAGAATGCCCTTAAATGAGAAAATGAAATTTGTCCAAAAAATGGTGTTGATGAGTTCGCGTCCCATTGCCATTTCGGGCGAGGTTACAGACAGTGCCGTGAGACGACTTGTTTTTGATGCCGGAGAACATATAGACGAATTAATGACCTTATGTGAAGCCGACATCACCACCAAAAACCCCAAAAAGCAAAAGAAATACCTCAACAATTTCAAAAAAGTAAGAGAACGCATTGTTGAAGTAGAAGAACGCGACCACATCCGTAATTTTCAACCACCCATAAGCGGGGAAGAAATTATGGAAACATTTGGTTTAAAACCTTCAAGGGAAATTGGTGTTTTAAAAGAAGCCATCAAAGAAGCCATACTCGAAGGAGAAATCCCAAACGAATATGAAGCAGCAAAATCCTATATGCTCAAAAAGGCTAAAAAAATGGGATTGATTTAATTTTAACTATTCGGAAAACAAGTAAATCAAAAGAGTTTAATAAATTTACCTAAAATTAAAAATATGACTTCTTCAGACCTGAAAATAGACTTGATCAAGCATATCTCTGCTTCTGATGACTTGAATTTACTGAAAGAAATCAAAAGGCTTCTTTCACTGGAAAACACTGAAAACGATGTTTATAAATTTTCCCCTGAACAACTCCTAAACATCAATGAAGCTTTGGATGAGTACAAACAAGGAAGAATTGTAACTCACGAAGATGCAGAAACTGAGATTCAAAAATGGCTGAACGAGGAAGAAAAATAATTTGGACGCAAAAAGCAATCCAATCCCGAAAAAGCATTTTTAAATATTGGAACAGTCGAAATAAATCAACTGCTTACAGTAAAAAATTAAATTCACAATTTCTTCTTGCTATAAAACTCATATCAAAATTCCCAAAAATTGCAATTGCTTCAGAAGTCAAAGATGTAAGGCTTAAAGTTGTATCCAATTACTATCTGATTTATTTGCTTACTGAAAATAATATCGTTGTATTGGATATTTGGGACACAAGACAAAACCCTGAACACTTTCCAATTCAAGTTAAAAATGAAAAAAAATAAACCCGTCATTGTTTGGTTGTTTACCGGTTGCTTTCTAATTTTTATTATGGTTTTGGTGGGCGGTATCACCCGCCTTACAGACTCCGGGTTATCGATGACTGATTGGCACATCATCACAGAAGTCATTCCCCCACTCAATCAGGAACAGTGGGAAATGGCTTTTGAAGAATACAAACAATTTCCTGAATACCAAAAAATCAACAGTCTGTATGACTTCACTCTTGATGATTATAAATTCATATATTTCTGGGAGTGGTTTCACCGGCTGTTAGGCCGATTGCTGGGGGTCGTTTTCATTATACCGTTTATTTATTTTTGGGCAAAAAACAAGTTGGATAAAGAAACCCTTAAAAATTGCTTTATTCTTTTGTTTTTAGGAGGTTTTCAAGGGTTTTTAGGCTGGTATATGGTAAAAAGCGGGCTTGTTGATATACCTTATGTGAGTCACTATCGTTTAGCGATGCACCTCATCACTGCGTTTATCACATTTTCATTTTGCCTATGGGTGGCACTTAATCTTATTTACCCTAAAGAAACGCCCAAATATATTTCGTTTAGGAATTTAATCCGGTTCAGCTTTGCGGTTTTGATTGTCCAAATCATATGGGGGGCTTTTGTAGCCGGACTTAACGCCGGTTTGATTCACAACACTTGGCCATTGATGAACGATGGAAAATTGATGCACGAAACGGTCTTGCTGGAGCAAAACCCGATATGGAGAAACTTTATTGAAGGCAAGAGTGGCGTACAGTTTGTGCACAGGTATCTGGCTTATGTTGTTGTGGGGTTAATCCTTTATATTTGGTTCAAGGCTAAAAAATTAAATCTTACTTTTGCACAACAAAGCAGCATCAATTGGCTACTCATTTTGGTGGGAGTACAATTTGTATTGGGTGTTTTGGCACTTATTTATGCCGTTCCGCTTTGGTTGGGGGTTGCCCATCAAATTGGAGCTTTTTTCCTGTTGGGAGCGATGACATTTACATTGCACCGGTTTAGTAGATAAATTTTAAAAAAATAGAGATTATGATTTACCGTTTCAGGATTATTTTGGATGCACATGAAGATGTTTTCAGAGACATAGAAATTTCAAACGAAGACACCCTTGAAGATTTTCACAACGCCATCACTCAGGCATTTGGATTTGGTGGTCAGGAAATGGCTTCATTTTACACCAGTGACGATGAGTGGAATCAGGATGAGGAAATTTCACTTTTTAGTATGGAGGATTCCGAAAGGAACATGCAAAATACGTTTGTACAAGATGTAGTTTCAAAAGAAGAAACCAAACTTATCTACATCTATGACTTCCTGAACATGTGGACCTTTCTTATAGAATTGGCCGACATTGCAGAGCCAACACCCGGAACACTCTATCCCAATCTTTTGTTTGCCCACGGCCAAATTCCCGACGAAGCCCCGGAAACAGAATTTGAGTCCGAATCTCTTTTTGACGATGATAACGATGAAGAATTTGGCATTAACCCGGAGGATTATGACGATTTAAATTTTGATGAAAATTGGAATTAAACAAAGACTTTTGGGAAAATAAATACACAAATCAGGAAACCGGATGGGATACAGGCGACATTACAGCCCCTTTAAAAACCTACATCGACGGTCTTGATGACAAAAATATTTCCGTTTTGATTCCCGGTGCAGGCAATGGTTATGAAGCCGAATATCTCTATCAAAACGGCTTCAATAATGTGGATGTGATTGATCTGGCAAGCCGTCCGCTTTTAAATTTAAAATCCAGAGCCCCGGAATTTCCCCACTCACAACTCATTCAAGGTGATTTTTTTGAGCTTGATAAAAAATATGACCTCATACTTGAGCAAACTTTCTTTTGTGCCTTAGACCCTTTTCGCAGAGCCGCTTACGCGAAAAAAATGAGCGAATTACTACATTCTAAAGGAAAACTAGTAGGTGTTTTGTTTGATTTCGCTTTAAGCGAAACCGGCCCACCATTTGGCGGAAGCCGAGAGGAATATTTAAGCTATTTTGAACCCTATTTTAAAATTAAAACACTCGAAAAATGCTATAACTCCATCAAGCCGAGAATGGGTAACGAACTCTTTATTATCTTTGAAAAACCGTAAAGGATAAAACAATAACTATGCAACTTGAGAAAGACCTGATTTTGGACCACAAAAAAATTCAGCACATGCTGAAGCGTATGGCTTATCAAATCTATGAATCAAACGTGTATGAAAAGGAAATTGTCCTTGCCGGTATTAAAGAAAACGGTTTTCTGCTTGCTAAAAAACTCAAGTCTGAAGTCGAGAAAATCTCCGATTTAAAAGTGATTCTATGTGAAATTGAAATGAACAAAAGAAAACCATTGGATTCTATTTCTTCTTCAATGTTGCTTGATGAGATGAAAAACAAATCTGTTGTGGTGATAGATGATGTATTGCATTCCGGAAGCACATTGATTTATGCGGTGAGGTATGTGCTGGAGGTTTCGGTAAAGCAAATAAAAACTGCTGTTCTCATAGACAGAAACCACAAAAAATTTCCCGTTAAGGCTGATTTTAAAGGTATTTCGCTCTCCACTTCGCTGAATGAAAACGTCGCTGTTATCTTCGAAAAAAATAAAGACAGGGCGGTATTAGAATAGTTTTTGTTTGATTTCTTCCACTATTTCTGAAATTGGTTTTCCATCAGTCTTAATGATAATTTTTGCTTGATTGTAATAAAAATTCCGCTCAAAAAGATGTTTTCTGATGAAATCGTTTAAGTCTTCCCTTGTTTCAAGATGATTGATAAGCGGCCTGCCTTCTTTTTCTTTAAATAGTCTTTCAGTCAAGGTTTCTAAATTTTCAGAAAGATAAATTGAGTTCAAATTTGGAGTTTGATGAATTAAATTCATGTTGTCTCCATAACAAGGAGTTCCACCTCCTAGACTTAAAACAATTGGTTGATCAGTTTGCAATAGTTTTTCAAGATAAAACCTTTCCTTTTTTCTGAAATAAATTTCGCCTTTTTGAGTAAATATTTTCGGTATTTTTAGCTGTTCTTTTTCTTCTATAAAATTGTCTAAATCGACAAATTCAAAACCTATTTGATGTGCCAGTTCTTTAGCCACAGATGACTTACCACTGCCCATATAGCCCAGTAAAACAACACCCTTTTTCATTATAATAAGTTATGGATTAAGTCGGTAAAGCTAATGAAATATTTTTTTTATAATTAATTTTAAAATTGGTTTGATAAATCAATATAATGACATTATATTTGCACCCGCGTTACGGAAAAGTAACACACCCACTAAAATCAAGATTTGGTAGCTCAGTTGGTAGAGCATCTCACTTTTAATGAGAGGGTCCTGGGTTCGAGCCCCAGCCAGATCACAAAAAAAAGTTAAGCTTCACGCTTAACTTTTTTTTCTAAAATACCTTAATAGGTTTATCTTTACAGAACCTTTTAAGAACACCCGCCCGGGTGCTGGAATTGGTAGACAGGCATGGTTGAGGGCCATGTGTCCTTTAGGGCGTGTGGGTTCAAGTCCCACTCCGGGCACTTTTTTTATTCCATTCTGAATTTCCTTACTTATATTTCTTTTCTTACATTTACTCAGTTTAACGATTTCCGGAACCTATTAAACAATTGTTATGGGTGTAAAAACACAGTTCAGTATAAAAGACCTTGAAAACCTGAGTGGCATCAAGGCTCATACTATTAGAATCTGGGAAAAACGCTACAGTTTACTTACACCGGAAAGAACAGATACAAACATCAGGAACTACAATATTGAAAACCTGATGAAATTACTAAATGTAACTTACCTCTACAATCACGGGTACAAAATTTCCAAAATTGCCAAACTAAAAAACAATGAAGTTGTCAGCCTAATACACAAATCCGGTTTAACAGATTCGGCTGAAGCCTTCGCCATTTCAGAGCTAAAATCGTCCATGCTCACTTTTAATCCGCAGTTGTTTCAGCAGACATTTTCAAAGCTTGAAGAAAAATACACGTTTAGGGAATTGTTTTTCAGTATTTTAATTCCTCTACTCAATGATATTGGCCTTTTGTGGCAAACCGGAACTATAGACCCGTCTCATGAGCGGTTTATTTCTGAACTTATCAAACAAAAGATTACTGTTGAAATTGAAAAGCAATTCAAAAAAGACCGAAGCAAAACAGATAGACTTTTTGTGCTCTTTCTCCCTATAAACGAAATTCACGAAATCGGATTGCTATATGTAAATTATGAATTGCTGAATCAGGGCTACAAAACCATTTTTTTGGGAAATAATATCCCAACTGATAATCTAAAACACTTTGTCAATCATCATAACACAATTGTTTTTGTTTCCTATTTGACTGTTCAGCCCGATAAAGACTCGCTGGAAGATTTTATTTCAGAATTAAAAACCGTTGTACTCAAACAAGGAACTAATGAGGTTTGGCTTTTTGGAAATCAAATCCTTGATGAGCCCGATGAGCGTTTTCCCGAATCTTTCAAAATTTTCAGAAACCTCTCAGATTTTTTGAAAATCGTCTAAAAATGATAAAATATTCATAATTTTTTTTGCCTATATCATTTTTGTTTAAATATTAATTACTTTTGTTAAACAGATGAATAAAAAAATATCCATAATTGGTTCGGGCTTTTCGGCACTTGCTGCCTCCTGTTATCTTGCCAAATCAGGCAATAAAGTCACTATATTTGAGAAAAACAGTACTATCGGTGGTAGGGCCAGACAACTAAAGCGAGACGGCTTTACTTTTGATATTGGGCCCACCTGGTATTGGATGCCTGATGTGTTTGAAAGTTTTTTTGCCGATTTTGGCAAAAAACCAAGTGATTATTACGAGTTGATAAAACTCAACCCTGCTTACAGTGTTTATTTTGGTGAAAATGATTTCATTACCATAGAAGACACTTTAGAAAAAATATACATAGCATTTGAAAAGGAAGAAAAAGGCAGTGCAGTCAAACTGAAAAAGTTTATTGCTGAAGCTCAGGACAACTACAACATCGCGATTAAAGATTTGGTCTATAACCCCGGGATTTCACCTTTGGAGTTAATCACCCCGCTGACCATTAAAAAAATCGGGCAGTTTTTCAGCACAATCAGCAAAGAGGTGAGGAAGGAATTTAAAAATGAGCGGCTCATTTCCATTCTTGAATTTCCCGTTTTATTCCTTGGCGCTAAAGCTTCAAACACGCCGGCTTTTTACAATTTTATGAATTATGCCGATTTTGGTTTGGGAACTTTTCACCCAAAAAAGGGAATGTATAGTGTTATTGAAGGTATTCAATCATTGGCTCTGGAT
>NZ_JCBCCK010000045.1:0-2116 GCF_059864935.1 Planktosalinus sp. | reverse complement strand
TATCTTGTTGCTCGTTGTTTTTGGAGTTAGAAAATTCCTAAAAAAGAAAAAGAAAATTTAGAAATAAACGCGTACTTTATTTTCGCGCAAGCAAATGATGTAAGATGAAAAAGAAAATTATAATCCCGGTTATCGCGATAGTGATTGCCATGGGAACCTGGAGTTTTAAAAGCGATTTTTTTGAAATCGCCAAACAAATAGAAATATTCACGACCCTTTACAAAGAGGTCAATATGAGTTACGTTGACGAAACCGTGCCGGCTGAGCTGATGAACAACGCCATTAAGGGGATGCTGGAAAGCCTTGACCCTTATACGGTTTACTACAACGAGCAAGATGTAGTTGAAGCAAGAATCAATCAAACCGGTTCAAATACGGGAATTGGCGCTGCTGTTCGCGCTCAAAAAGACAAACTAATCATCATTGAGCCCTGGAAAGACGGGCCGGCAGACAAGGCTGGACTAAAAGCCGGTGACGAAATCATTAAAATTGGCGATGTTAACATTGCTGCATTTAATGACAATGCTGACGAACTTTTACGCGGAGCGCCGGGCTCCAATGTTAATGTAACCTACAATCGGCAGGGAAAAACCCAAACCGCCACCATTACACGTGCCGCAATGAATGAAAAAGCAGTGCCTTATTACACGCTAATGGAGGGCAACGTGGGCTATATTGTTTTAAGTGTGTTCAGTCCAAGGACCACCACCGAAACCCGTGCGGCACTTGTTGATTTAAAAAAACAGGGGGCAACAAGCATCATTCTTGACCTGCGCAGCAATCCGGGCGGTTTGATGCGTGAATCGATCAATATCGTCAATCTTTTTGTGCCTAAAGGCGAAATTATTTCGACAACACAATCCAGCATAGAAAAATTTAACCAAACTTACCGTTCTTCATTTGAACCTGTAGACACTGAAATTCCGCTGGCTGTTTTAATCAACGGAAGAAGTGCTTCAGCAAGTGAAATTGTTTCAGGAGCCATTCAGGATCTGGACAGGGGAGTAGTTGTGGGTGCCCGAAGTTTTGGAAAAGGACTTGTACAACGCCAAAATAGAATTAATTATGGCACTCAGGTGAAAATTACCATTTCAAAATATTACACTCCCAGCGGAAGATGTATTCAGGCGGAAGATTATTTTAACCGCGACGAATTTGGAGACCCTATCCGCGCTACACCCGAAACATTTAACGCCTTTAAAACCCGCGGAGGAAGAACCGTTTATGATGGTGGTGGTATCCTGCCTGACGTGGAAATGGAAACAGCAGTGTTTAGCCCCATCACTACTGCACTTTTAAAAGCCAACAGTATTTTTGATTATGCAACTGAGTATTACTACAAAAACCAACACAGTGATTGGAGAAGTTTCAGCTTTAGCGAAAGGGATTACAGCGATTTTTTAAACTATCTGAAGCGCACCAATTTCACCTTTGAAACCGAAACGGAATCTGCACTAAAAGTTGCCATCAAAAAAGCCGAAGAAGAAAATATTAAGGATGATATTCAGCGAAGTTACAGCTCGCTTATACAGGATATTGGAAAAGCTAAAGAGCGGGAACTGCAAGACAAGAAAGCTGAAATTATGTCGCTGCTTTCAGATGAAATCGTAAAACGCTATTTCTACCGAGAAGGCCTTTATGAATACCAAGTAGTGAACAATCCTGAAATTAAGGAAGCCGTGGCTATTCTTAATGACCCAAAACGTTACCAAAGTATTTTGAAGTAAAAATGGATTCCTTCCTGCTCTTTTTTGAAGAAATGCCCGTCTGGATGCGGTTGGTCTGGGTGGTGAGCATTCTTGCTGTTTTCTGGATCCTGGAAGGTTACTATGCGTTGGTAAAAATCAACTATAAAAAGTGGAAACACGCCGGGGTTAATTTTGCTTTTTTGTTTTTTACAATGTTAATCAATGTGGGCTTTGGCGCGCTCACGCTTGGGGTTTTTTACTGGATAGATACAGCTCAATTTGGATTATTGCATTTGATAGATTGGCCGGTGTGGGCCGAACTGCTATTAGCACTATTGGTACTGGACTTTATTGCGCAATATGGTGTTCATTACCTCCTTCATAAAGTCAAGTGGATGTGGCGTTTACACATCATTCACCACAGTGAA
>NZ_JCBCCK010000084.1:0-9215 GCF_059864935.1 Planktosalinus sp. | reverse complement strand
TAACGCCCAAAACAAAAGGCCCTGCCAAGGGGTTCCGGAAAAGGGTTTGCATTAAAAGCCCGCTGATGGAAAGTCCGGCACCTACCATAATAGCGGTAAGTGCTTTTGGGAGTCGGTAGTCCTGAATGATAAATGTCCAGGAGGCCTTTTCGGTATCGATGTAAAAAAGTGCTTTTGCCACTTCCTTAAACGGAATGGAAACAGAGCCCAAACTAACATTGGCAAAAAAAACAACAATAAGCATTACGCTTAAAGCGAAAAAGTGTTTATTGTATGTGGCGGTTTTTTCCAGTTTTCTAGTTTATTTTGATGATTTGGCTTTGGTTGTACCACAAAGTTGCACAGAGAAGCTCAAAGTTGCGCAAAGGTAGTTTTTAATACTTTTTCTCTGTGGTTTTTGCGGAGTCTTTGTGTAACTCTGCGGTATAGCTTTTTAGAGTTATGGTCTTTGTTGTACCGCAAAGTTGCACAAAGAAGCACAAAGTTACACAAAGTGTTTTTCATTTTTCTTTGTGGTCCTTTGCGGAAACTCTGCGTGACTCTGCGGTATAACTTTTTAAAGTTGTGGATTTTGTTGTACCGCAAAGTTTCACAAAGAAGCGCTAAGTTACGCAAAGTGAGAATTAATAAGTATTTGAAGAATTAATTATTCTTTTAATTCCATTTTTCATCAAGGTAACGTGAAAGTTTAGCAAAAGGCCTAGCTTATAATCTCCTAGTTTCAAATAAGTAAGCATCTGAGCTGTGTGTATATCGTTCAAAGCTTCCACAGATTTAATTTCAATAACTACCTTGTTTTCAACTAAAAGGTCAATTCTATAACCGTGATCAAGTTTGACATCTTTATAAATAATGGGTCGTGGTACTTCTTTTTGAACAAATAATCCTGTGTCAAGAATTTCCTTAAAGAGACATTCCTGATAAGCTGATTCAAGCAAACCCGGACCTAGGTGCTTATGAACTTCTATGGCACAGCCAATGATGGTATTTGAAATTTCATTTTCTATCATAACTTAATCTTTTATGAAATCCCTGTCTTTAGCTAATTTACAAACTTTTGATTATACATTGAAGGTTATACCGCAAAGTGGCACTAAGAAGCACAAAGTTACGCAAAGTGTTATTCATTTTCTCTGTGGTTCTTTGAGGGACCTTTGCGTAACTCTGCGGTACAACTAATTCCCATATTAAAATGCTATTCCAAAGCCCTAAAAAAGTAAAGTTCATAATCAGGTAACAACTCAGGGTGCAATATCTTTACTAAATCCTTTAAAACCAAATCGGGACGGTTGGGGGCGAGTTCGTAATAAACAACACCACCCGTTTCCCCTTTCAAGCTCGAAAAACTATAAACGTTTTTATTCCTGAATGCATCAAATTGGGTGTAAGTCTTATTGGCATCTTCAAGCTCTTTGTAGGTTGTAAATTGTCCCGGGCCAATCCAGAAATCGGCGTGTTGTGCTTTTTCTATAACGGTTTCCACATTCAGGGCAATGCTCCCGGTGCCTTGACTGTCTGCCCAAAGGTAGGTGCCATTGGCATCGGCGATAAACCGGGCACCCCAGCTTTTGCCTTCGGGCAAGTACCAGATGTCTTTCCAAAGGGCACCACTCAAAACAGTAGGGGAGTTTTCTACCGTTTGAGCGAGTTCCTTTACGGCATTGTATTCGGTTTCAATTTCGCTGAAAAGCGTATTGGCCTCTTCCATTTTATCAAAGAACGCCCCAAAAAACTTAATCCACTCCGCTTTCCCTAATGGATTTTGCTCTGTCCAATCCCCATTAAAAACAATGGGAATGCCGGCGCGTTGCAGGGTCTCATAGGTTTTGTTGTTTCCGGTAACGGCAAAGCCAATCATCACATCGGGCTGAAGGTCGATGACGTTTTCGGTATTGATGGATTCGTTGTTGCCAATTTCGGTAATCTGGCCTTCATCTATGCGTTTGCGGGTGTTTTCAGAAGAGATATAGCTGAGGTTTGGGAAGGCGATGAGCTTATCAGTTTCGCCCAGCATATCCAGCGACGGAATGTGGGTGGTGGAAGTAACGATAAGGTTTTTCACAGGCACCTGCACAATAGCATCAAAGATTTCAGTTGGCTCAAAGTTCTCTTTGTTTTTGACCAAAGCATAACGATACGTCTTTGCCGCTTCCGGCCACGGATTGGTGACCTCGATCACTTTATAATCACCCTTATCAGTGATGGAAAAGCCCTGTGCATGGCTGATTTCAACACTTTTTGCAGAAGTAGTTTTGGTGGCGGGAGTGGTGTTTTTTTCGTTTTTGCAGGAAATAAATATTAAAAAAGCAAAAAGAAAAATTAGTGTCTGATATCTCATATATAATGTCTAAAGTCTATAGAAAAACAAAAGTAACATTAATTTACATAACTATTTAAGCCCCTCTCCTTGGGAGAGGGGTTGGGGTGAGGACATTTTCATTATTCATACTTCTAACTTTATCCAAACTTTCCTTTCTCCCAACTTCAAAAATGTTTATTTTCGCACAGAATTTTGGTTTGCAATTCTCAAAATAGGGATGCGCGATTAAAAGGGAATCAAGTAATCCTCCCGCTTCGTCGCTAAAGCTTTAAAGCGTCAGCGACCCAGCCCCTCCAAAGGAGGGGGGGCAAGGGAAACTAAAGTTCCCCCTCCTTGGGAGGGGGCTAGGGTGAGGACCAATCTTGAGCTGTTCCCGCAACTGTGAAACTATGCCGAACTTGTTGCGGCATCTCGTTATCGAGTTGTTATGACTTCAAAAACCACTGTCCGCCTCCGGCGGGTGGGAAGGTAACATAACAAAGCTAAGCCAGGAGACCTGCCACATTCAAAAACCAATGTCAAACTTTCGGGATAAAAGTTTGGGTGAAGAATTCTTCATACCTTATTTCCCGGTTAATTCATTTAACCAATGAACAAATTAATGATTACGGCACTGTTGTGTGCCACCACTCTGGTATCTGCCCAGGAACTTCAAAAAGCAGAACAATTAGACTCCGTTTTTATCGACACCAAAGTGCAACTCCACCGTAAAAACAGCGGTAAAGTGGTCACAAAAATCACTTCAGAAATCCTGGAGCGCAGCACCGGTAAATCGGTGGCGCAGGTGATCAATGAGGTTTCAGGTATTGAAATCAACGGCAGCCGCAGTTTTGACGGTCAAAACTTGGGTTATTACGTGCGCGGCGGAAGAAACCGTCAGGTAGTGATTATGATGGACGGCGTGCAAGTGACAGACGGTTCCCAAATTGCCAATGATTATGATTTGCGACTGGTGCCGGCACAAAACATTGAGCACATTGAAATTGTCAAAGGTGCTTCCAGTGTGTTATACGGAAGCGGTGCTGCCACAGCAGTGATCAATATTACCACCAAGAAATCAAGTGACAAGCCCATTGCAGCGAGTTTTACTTCAACGATAGGAACCAATCAGGCGCAAGGGGTTGACAACTATCGCGCTGAGGAATTCACCAATTCGGTCAATGTTAATGGGACGCTGGGCAAATTTTTCTACCTGGCGACGTTTAACAACCGCTATGTGGACGGACTTTCGGCCATTGTCGCTCCGGAAGATGAGGATCCTTTTGAAAGCGATGTGTTCAACAGTTTTAATACTTATGTTAACCTCGGAGTTCACTTGACAGAAAACATCAGGATGAGTCAGTTTTTTAGTTTTAATAAATTCAAAGCCGGTTATGACAACTTTGATTTTACTGATTCAGACCATCTATCAGAAAATCGCCAATTGCGCACCGGTGGTAACTTTGAATGGAAATACAAAAACGGGAAGTATGTGTTTAATGACTCCTATGCGTGGATAGAACGTGAACTTTCCGATAATTTTCCGGTGAGATATGACGCACGTTTTTATGCGTTGGACAATTATCTGCAGCATCGGTTAGGAGAGCAGTTTACCACAATCGTTGGGTTTAACTTTTCAACATCAAATATGAATGCATTCAGCATCCCTTTCGGCGAAAGTGATTTTGCTCAAGTCATTGATAAAGACGACGCCCAATTCACCATTTTTGATCCTTATGTGAATGTGGTTTATGTTTCCGATTTTGGACTCAATGTGAATGCGGGTGCGCGATTGAATACCCATTCGGTATATGACAACAAGTTGGTTTACAGTTTCAATCCGTCTTATAATTTCGCTTTAAGCGAAAACAATTTAAAAGTACTGGCTTCATACAGTACGGCTTATATTACGCCTTCATTGTTTCAGATTTATGACCCTTCTTTTGGTAATGAAGACCTGAAACCCGAAGAGAATGCCACCATTGAAGCCGGGTTGGAATTTACCACAAATACCAACTTCAGGGCCAGTGCAGTGTATTTTACACGCAACGAAAAAAACTTTGTCGATTTTGTGACTGTTGATCCCGTTAATTTTATTTCGGAATACCAAAACATTGCTGATGAGTTCACAGCAAGTGGCGTTGAGGTGGAGCTTTCCAAAAGGTTTAACAGCACATGGATGGCAACGGCCAACTATACCTTTACCAATGCCGATGAGCGGTTTGCTCTTCGCATTCCTGAGCATAAAGTGAATGCTTCAGTACTGTTTCAACCCAATGTAAAAACCAATTTATCACTTAGCTATCAATACAATACCGAGCGTGAAGACCGGTTTTTCAGTATGGAAACCTTTCAACAGGAGGCCGTTACCCTAGATGCCTTTGGATTGCTTGATTTTTATGTGAGTCATCAGGTGATGGAAAACCTGAGGTTGTTTGCCTCGGTAAACAACATTTTTGATGAAACGTATGAAGAGTTGTTCCGCTATTCAACCCGTGGTCGCAATGTGCGTCTTGGGTTTAGTTTGGAGTTTTAGTAGTTAGTTTTTATAAATCTCATAAATGAAGCTGCCGTGAGGTGGCTTCTTTTGTTTTTAAGCTTTATGTTTTTTTTAAATGAAATGGTTTAGATAATGCTTAAATTTAGTAGCAATCTGAAAAGCCATTATGATACATTTTTTTAAAACCTTTTTTATACTGCTCAAAAAAGCATTTATAAGCTGGGGTAAAAACGACCCTTTTCCCAAAGGGGCAACCATTGCATATTATACCCTTTTTTCACTTCCCTCCTTATTAATAATTGTCATGACCATTGCGAGTTCTTTTTTTGAACGTGACGCGGTGCAGGGTAGGATAACGGAGCAGATTAGTGATTTTATTGGAGGGGATTCCGCAAAAGCCATTGAGAATATGATTGTTAATGTTTCGGCTTCAGAAGATTCCACTTTGGCGATTATTTTTAGTGTTGGGATGGTACTTTTTGCGGCTACCGGGGTGTTTTTTCAGTTGAAAAAAACGATGAATAATATTTGGGGAGTGGCGGCAAAAAAATCAAACTTTGTCAGAATGCTTTTCGACCGATTGATTTCATTCGGGATGGTTTTGGTGATTGGATTTTTATTGCTTATCTCACTTTTAATTTCTGCGGTTTTAAGAATCTTAAAAGAGCATATTGAGAATATTTCTGAAAGCCTTACTGCTGTTTTTGTCGATGTGATGAATTTTGGTTTGTCCTTCTTCATATTAACCATCCTTTTTGCAGCACTGTTCAAACTTTTACCTGATGTGAAAATTCGCTGGAGAATTACCTTTCTGGGTGCTGCATTAACAACTACTTTGTTTTTGATTGGAGAATTTTTGATTGGATTTTATTTTGGACAAAGTGAGCCGGCATCTGTTTATGGTGCTGCCGCCTCTGTGGTGATTATTTTGCTTTGGGTCAATTACATTTGTTTGATTTTGTATTTTGGCACAGAATTTACAGTGCAGTATGCCGAATATAAGAATGAAAAGGTGACTCCCAATCGGTTTTCAGAACCGGCTATTCATCAAGAGATAGAAAAACTAAGTTCACGGTACATCAATCCTGAGGAAGAAAAAAGGATTTTAGAAAAATTGCGTTCCAACTTGGAATATAAAGATGATTAGATTCTTGAAAAATAATATTGATTATCCTTCACATAGATTTATTTAAGTAATTTAGACCAATGGAAAGTATATTTAAAGAGCGCATTCAGGAGATTTATTATGACTTTTTACACCTGATTCCCAATCTGGTTTTTGCCATTCTTTTTTTTGGGATAGGTGCTTTAATCATTCATTTAATAAAAAAGCAACTATTTTCACGAATCGTCAAAAGGGCCAAAGACCCTGTGGCTTCTCAGTTTGTTACTGATATTATCTTAGTAATTTTCTATATCTTCCTAATCCTAATGACTTTTAGGGTTTTAGGGCTAAGCACTGTTACTCAAACCATTATTGGTGCAGCGGGATTAACTACTTTTATTATTGGTTTTGCGTTAAAGGACATAGGCGAAAATTTTCTGGCGGGTATTGTCTTAATCTTCGACCGGCCTTTTGAAATGGGAGACCTCATTCAAATTGACAATCAGGTGGGGCGGGTAATCAGGATTTCCATCAGGGAAACCACCATTAAAACCACAGACGGTAAAGATGTATATATTCCCAACGGAGACATTATTAAAAAGCATTTTATAAACTATACGATTGATGACCAACTTAGGGAGAATTTCGAAATAAGTGTTTTTAACAGCAACAATATACGAGAAGTGATAGAGCTGATTCAAGAAACGTTACTGTCTTTTAATCAGATTTTAAAAACCAGAAAACCTTCGGTTGGCATTAAAAATTTTGATAACGGCATGGTTCAATTGAATGTGTTCTACTGGTACAACCTGCGCGGAACCCGTTCACGTGACGGCCGTTTAAAAACCGATGTGATGTTAGCCGTTTTGGAAAAGCTAAAAGAAAATAGCATTGCATTTCCTGACCATATTCAGGATGTGAAACTGCTAAACGAGGGCAAAAAGGTAGAAAGCTAAAACAGCAAACAGTTTTTAAACACAAAAACTTCTTAAGAAGTAGCCTTTAAAAAGCAGCCCCTTATTTTTTTTGGGAATAAGTATCGAGCAGGGATCTGGACAAGTTTCTTATTTTTGACTGCACGGCAGGTGTCCACCCAAAAACAAAACCTTTCCAACCAATGGCCTGATGTGCCCATTTCCACAGATTGAAATGGTCAATGTGTTTGATTATTTTTCCGTTTTCTATGGTTAGTTCAGTGGAAATTTTATTGTGAATGTGCCTTCCTGTATTTGATGAAATTGGGTATCGGGCTTCCCAGTTGACACGTGCAGTGTTTTCGGTTGTTTCAATCACTTCAAAATCAATTTTTAGGTTGCCTTGGCTGCGTTCAATAAGCATTTCCCACATCATCTTGGCCTCGTCTCCTTTTAGTTTTCCAAAGGCCGGATCTTCAAATTCAATCTGGTCGTCATAAAACGAAATCATGGTCTCTGCGTCCCCTTTCGCGAAAGCGGAATAAAAACCTGTTGCAATTTCCCGGGCATCCATAAGTGTGATATTTCTCATTTAAAGAATGACAAATTACGCTTAATTTTGATTTAATATGAACTTTTGTGACAGTTTATGAATCAACAAGCGGCCAAAATTCAATTTCACAGTATTTCTAAAGAAGAGGCTGTAAGACATTTAGGCAGCTCGGCTGATGGTATATCTCAGGAACAAGTTGAAGAACTTAGAAAAACCCACGGCTGGAATGAACTGCCCGAAGCTCAAAAGGTTTCCTGGATAAAAATGCTGGGTAAACAGTTCAAAAGCCTGCTTGTTATTATACTTCTAATTGCCGCTGCGATTTCCTATGCCGTTGGTCATGAAGTGGATATGTATGTGATTCTAGCCGTTGTTGTTATCAATTCGCTTATTGGTTTTATTCAGGAGTTGAAAGCCGAGCAGGCTGTTTCAGCACTGCGAAAAATGATGGTGCAAAAAGCCCGGGTGCTTAGAAACGGTAAAGAAATTGTTGTTTCTTCACGCGAACTTGTCCCAGGAGATATCATCATACTTGAAGAAGGCGATAGCATTCCCGCAGATGCCCGTATTATTGAATCCAAAAACCTGCAGGTTACAGAGGCTTCACTCACCGGCGAATCAGTTCCGCAATCTAAAGGTGATGCTGTTCTACCTGAAGATACTCCCTTAGCCGACAGAAAAAATATTCTTTACAAAAGTACATTTGTTTCCGGAGGTTATGTCAAAGCAATGGTTTGCGGTACAGGATTAAATACAGCGATTGGAGCCATCGCCCAAACTTTGACCACAATCAAAAGGGCACAAACCAACTTTCAGAAAAAGACCAACATGCTGGCCAGGCAAATGGCTGTAATAGCAATTATTAGTGCGGCATTGTTGTTTACGGTCGGTTACCTTTCCGGAAATTATGAGCTGGATGAGTTGTTACTCGTCTCCATAGCTGCATTGGTTTCTGCCATACCGGAAGGCCTGCCAGCTGTGCTTTCGGTCGTTTTGGCCATAGGTTCTTACCGAATGTCCAAACGCAATGCGATAATTAGGGATTTTACTTCTGTCGAAACTTTGGGTGCTGTTACCACAATTATTACCGACAAAACCGGAACACTTACGCAAAACAAACTCACAGTTAAAAAAGTGTTTGTTTATGGTGGCGAACCGATTGAAGTTTCTGGTGAAGGCTGGTTTCCTGTGGGGAATTTCAGCAGGGACAAAAAAATTATTGAACCGGCAGTAGATGCTACTTTAAAACGATTACTCGAAATTGCAGCCTATTCCAACAACTCATCCATCAAACACGATGAAAAAACTGACGATTATGAACTTGCAGGTGACCCTACTGAAGGTGCATTACTTGTTTTGGCTGCAAAGGCAGGTATAAAATATAAATCTTCAGACAAACTTAAGAAAATTGATGATTTGCCGTTCAATTCAAAGTTAAAGCTACGTGCTTCATTGCTTGAAATTTCCGGCGAAAAATTTCTTTATGTGATTGGTGCACCTGAAAAAATCCTTGACATTTCAAACGCAATTGCTTCTGAAAACAAAGAAGTTGCTCTCACCACATCCATCAGAAAACAACTTAAAGACGGCATGGATGCGTGGTCATCAGATGCTAAGCGGGTGATTGGTTTGGCCTATAAAAAAATGCCTGATTCGGCTGAAAAAATAGACGAAGACGCTATAAACGATTTGGTGTTTTCAGGTTTTACCGGAATGATAGATCCCCCCAGGCCTAACACCAAAGATGCTGTCCTGCAATGTAAAAGTGCAGGAATAAGGGTAATTATGGCAACCGGGGATCACATAAATACCGCCATTGCCATTGCCAAAGCTGTGGGTATTAT
>NZ_JCBCCK010000243.1:0-3627 GCF_059864935.1 Planktosalinus sp. | reverse complement strand
TATCAAAAAATACTTGCCGAAGCCATAGAAGAACTCAAGGAAAAAGAGTTTAAAGACCTTTACAAGGGCGAAAAAGATAAAAAATACATCAAAGAAACCGTTATTGACACCGATTTTGAAATCCTCTTCCCCGACGATTACGTCAATAACATTACCGAAAGACTCAACCTCTACAACAAACTCTCTGAACTCAAAACCGAAGAAGAATTAAAGCAATTTGAAAAGGAACTCATAGACCGTTTTGGCGAGCTTCCCGTTCAGGTAGCGGATTTACTGGACAGCGTGCGGGTCAAGTGGATTGCCATTACTATGGGTCTGGAACGTGTGGTGATGAAACAAGGCAAGTTTGTGGGCTACTTTATTGCTGACCAGCAATCGGGCTTTTATCAGAGCGAGGCTTTTCAAAAAGTGTTGCAGTTTGTACAGACGCAATCTGGTTTGGTGAAAATAAAGGAAAAGCAAACTCGCAGTGGCCTGAGGCTGTTGTTGAGTTTTGACCATGTGAAATCAGTGAAGCAGGCGTTAAGGGTTTTGGAGCGGTTTTAAAATTCAAACCCTCTCAGGGTTTGAAACCCTGAGAGGGTTGCTTTATTTTTTTACAAACTTTTTACTCACCCGCTCTCCACCCTCACTTTCAAAAACCATAAAATACAAGCCTGGGCTTAATGACTTTATATCAATAGTTGAGACATTGGTATCAAGAGAATGGTTTTGTAACTTTTTGCCATTGATATCATAGATTGTTACTGATACTATTTGGTTTGAAGTGTTGTTTACTTGTATTGTTTCTTTGACAGGATTGGGAAAAATAAAAAGTTCAGAATTGGAAAAATCCTCAATTGATAAAGGCACTTCATTCTTATAGATTGCATAATCGCCATTTGAAGCTGTAATAATCAGAGTTCGATTCGATCCGTCTACAATAATTTCATAAGGGACATAATATCCATTAAGAGAACTCCAAAAATTTTGATACAAACCACTATAATTTTGATTATGGGGGTGATTTTGGTGACATCCACCCGTAAAAAAAGCCATTTGTAGAATTTCAAATTCGGTTGTACCAATGTATTCCAATAGACCTGATCCGCCTTCATCACACATACCTGTGTAAACTCCATTTACATGAAAATCAGCAGGAACAAATGGAATTTCAGCATTCACCGGTGGTATATTGCTATCTCCGTCAATAACGAGGTCATGAAGATACCACGTGTTCTCAAAAAGTCTGGGGTCTTGGGCGGAGAGCCCTCCCCCAACCCATCCTAACGAGGGGATTAAGAAAGCTATTGCAATTAAATTTATAAAGAGTAACTTTATTTTTTTTACTTTTAAAGTTTTCATACCGTTTTTTATTTAAGGCTTTAATTAACAATCAATTGTTTGGCGTGAACGGCCTGTCCGTCAACCGTTAATATAACCGCATAATGTCCCGGCGGGTATGTCTCTACTTTCAGGCTTCAATCCCGAAACTTCGGGACTAAAAAGAGTTAAACCTTAGTTATTCCTTTACAAACTTTTTACTCACCCGCTCTCCTGCCTCACTTTCAAAAACCACAAAATACACACCTTGGTTTAATGCCTTTACATCAATAGTTGAGGTATTGGTTTCAAGTGAATGCTTTTGCATTTTTTTACCATTGACATCATAGATTGTTGCCAACATATTTTGGTTTGAGCCATTGCTTATTTGCAAGGTTTCTTTGACAGGATTAGGGAATAGTCTAAAGTTATCTTTTGAAAAATCTGACAATGATAGATAATATGTTGTGAACAACAACCAGTCGCCATTTAGATTTGTTATCTCTAAGTCAAGAACAGGATTGCCGTTATCAACAAGTTGATAACTAAAAGGATTATTGGGTGTGCCATTACTATTAATAGGGAGTTGAAAATAAAAACTTTTGTATAGTTCTACAGCCGCAATTACGTCAGGGTCAGTATAATTGCATTGGATATAATCTTCAATGGGGCCTAAAATGAAACTATTATTGGTTACATTAGAATAAGGGACTGTTATATATTCAAAACAACTGTTACCATAAATTAAAAGAAAAGAGTCTTCATTGAGAAGAGTTTCAATCGTGGCTCCCAAAACTTGTGTTGAGATTGAAACACCATTAATTTCTGAATCTGCAAGAAACCATTCGGAATGCAATAGTGATTGGGCATTTAAGCACCCCCCAATTCCTCCAAGAGAGGGAAGTAAGAAAGCTATTGCAATTAAATTTACATATAGTAATTTTAATTTTTTTAAATTTAAAATTTTCATGTCTTTTTTTATATCAAATAGGACAATAATGTTAAATTATCAGCAATTTACCCCCCTCCTGTAAATATTTCCAAATTATATATGTTAATTTTTTCGTTATATTTAATTGGAAAGTGAGCCTACACTAAAAGTAGCCCGCACAATCAGTAAAAAGTTAGAGATAGATTCCTCGATTGTTTTGGGGGTTTAATTCCCCTTCACCCTCTCCCAAAGATTGGCCAGAAGTATTTGAGCATCTTCACGGTTTTTTTCGACTTCGTTGGCATAAATCGTTCCGCCAATTTCTTCCAGATGGTATCTGAATGCAAACTCGGGGTTTAACGCATCGCTGTTGAGCAATCCAAAACGCAAATCGTTTAAATAGATTTCGCCTTCCTTTTCGGTGATGGTGAACCAGCCTTCTGTGATTTTGATCAGTCGTTGAACGTTGTGTTTTTCTTTCCAATCGCCCAATAAATGATGATTTTTCGCGAAAGCGTGAAATTCGATTGATTGGGTGTCAAAAAATGAATAATCGCCTATCAAAAACGCATCTTCGGTTTCCACATTGGCTGTCCAAAGAATGATATTTAATGGCGCGGGCTTGTTTTGCATTTGAAGGTAATCGATGTCCTGTTCTGCGAGTGCGTTTGTGAATTTTTGATAAGTAATGCCTTTAACTACCAACGTTAATGCCAAATAACTGCTACTAATGATTAAGCCCAACCGGTTGAATTTTTGTCTTTTGGGCGAGGTGCGCTTTTGAAACATCGTTAAAATAACAAAGACAAGAAACGGTAAGGTGTAAAGCGGGTCAATGACAAAAATACTTTTGAAGGCGACCGGATAATGTATGGGCCAGAATAATTGTGTACCCCAGGTTGTAAAAGCGTCTAAAAAGCTATGAGTAATCAGTCCCCAGAACATCAATAGGGACCAGTCTTTCCAGTTCGCGGAAGATTTCCGTTCAATCTTGGAAATGAGCCAGCCAAAAACAGGAGCCATAACAACTGCAAAAAGTATGGAATGTGTCACCCCACGGTGTAGCTCAATGGCGGTGATGGTGTCTGTCAAATAATTGGCCAGTACATCCAAATCGGGGATAGTCCCGGAAATTGCTCCATAAAGAATGGCTTTATTGCCCACCTTTTTTCCTAACACGGCTTCACCAACGGCAGCTCCTAATACGATTTGGGTTATTGAATCCATATTTTTAAGTTTGTGAGTCTTTGAGTTTGTGAGTTTGATTTTTTGAATACTCAAAAACTCACAACTCATCAACTACTTACGGTGCCGGATTGGGTATTTCCTCGTGAATTTTATTGATTTCCTTTATAATTTCTTTTGATAGAACAACATCCTTACTTACTATGTTT
>NZ_JCBCCK010000242.1:0-4409 GCF_059864935.1 Planktosalinus sp. | reverse complement strand
GGCTTTTTATTAACCCATAAGGGCTGGATATTATCGCCGGCTTATGATATTAACCCAGTTGAAACGGGTGCCGGATTAAAACTAAACATCTCTGATGAGGATAATTCGTTAGATTTAAATCTTGCCTTGGAAGTAGCAGCGTATTTTAGATTAACCGAGAAAAGAGCCAATGAAATAATAGAAGAAGTATTGCAAGCAGTTTCACATTGGAAGGAAATGGCTACAAAATATAAAATCTCACGCGTTGAGCAAGAATTGAAGGCTATGGCTTTTAAAACTAACATACGCTAAGACTTTAAGCACGCGTTGCTGTGCTTTTTGAAGTAGGAATGATTTATTGTTTCCGCATTTGAATGACGAGATCCCCGCCTTCGCGAGGATTGGAGCCCACTACCTTTGCTTCCTTTTTATTTGTTTTGGGAAATTTATCTTTTTTTTGAATTGGAAATAAGGAGATGATAAAATCATTAATGGTTTAGGTTTTTTTTTGCGAAATGGAAAAGCAAGCTCTTCCCGAATTTTTATCAGGATGTGTTTGCTTTAGGGATGGGTTTAAAGTTGGTATTTAAATAATTCAGCTATTACTTTGTTGTATTCCATTTCTGTTTTTAGATAATTTTTCAAAGCTTCATAATAATAGGTCATTTCCAGGAAATATTCTATGGAGGTTATTTGACCCAATGCTAAAGATTTATCTAAAAGCTCCACAATATTTATTGAAGAAAATAATGTTTCATATTCATCTAATGTGATTTTCAGGTTTGACATTTGTTCGTATTTCTGTCTTATATCAGAATAATGTTCATTAGTATGTTCTTGCAGGGTTGCTTCATTCAATATTAACTCTGCTTGTTTGGTTTTCACTGTATTTTTATTTTCCCAAAGAGGTATGGTTAAACCTAAATGAAAACCGTTGAAAGTTTGCCCTAATATGCCTTGAAAGCGATAACCTGCCTCGATTTTTGGAAGCGATAAGGCTTTTGAAAGGGCTACTTTATTTTGACCGATTACATTTTCTTGTTCTAAATATTTTTTAACCGGATCATTGGCTTCAATTTCTTGTTCTAATGTTTCAAAATCAGGAATATATGATAGTGAAACATAAGAGGTGTCTGAAAACTGAATTTGTATCCCACCATTGAGTTCTGTCAATTTTTGATTGAGCTGATTGCTGATTGAGCGATTTTCTTGAAATGCAGCATTGATTTGAATAAGCTGCAGTTTTGCTTTATTGACATCCATAATATTGCCTTGACCTAACTCTAAACTTCTCTCAAATGAAGCTAACCACTTTTCTGTAATTTGTTTACGAATGCTCAATTCTGAATTTAATTTATTGCGATATATCAGTTCTATACAAATCCATTTTGCATTCAATAAAACTTCCTGTCTGTTAGCGCTTAATTGAAATTCCGCTTGTTTTGTCTGTTCATTGGAGAGTTGCTTCTTTCTGGTATATACAGTTGGGAAATCAAAAGATTGTGTTATTGCAAACTCTGTTTGATTGCCTGCATTTTCAGGAGTGCCTATCATAAAATCATAATCCACTTTAGGATTAACCGGATTTAAACCGGTTTGATATGACATTTTTTTAGCGTCCCAATACTTGGTATTTGCAATGATGGTTTTATTGTTTTTTTCGATATTTACCAATACCGAATCTATGGTAGTCTGACTGTTCACATGCATTACTGAAATAATCAGGGGCAGCATTATATACATTATTTTTTTCATTTGGCAACTGATTTAGAATTAGACAAAAAGTACACAACCGGCACAATAAAAATATTGAGTAAAGTGGAAGTTAACAGGCCACCCAAAATTACTTTTGCCATAGGACTTTGAATTTCATTACCGGGTAAATCTCCTGCTATTGCCAATGGGATTAATGCCAGACCTGCTGTTAATGCCGTCATTAAAATGGGACTTAAGCGGTCTATGGAACCTTGAATAATAGTATCATATAAATTTAATCCTTCTACCTGCAAGGTTTTGTAATGCGACACCAACAAAATACCGTTTCGTGTAGCGATACCAAAAAGGGTAATAAAACCGATAATTGCAGGGATGCTTAGAATGGCACTTGTAAAATAAATGCTTAAAACACCACCAATAAGAGCTAATGGTAGATTCAAGAGAACGATACCTGCTGTTTTTACATTCTTGAATTCTTGAAAAAGGATAAGGAAAATGACCAATATGGAGAGCAAGGAAGCGAAAAACAAGGTTTTGGATGCTTCTGCTTCCGCTTCAAACTGTCCACCATATTCAATATGATAACCCTCGGGCAGTTCTATTTTTTCATTGATTAACCTCTGAATTTCTTCCACTGCACTTTTTTGGTCACGGCCGGAGACATTAGCTGAGACTACTGTTTTTCGTTCCACATTTTCCCTGTTTATGGTGTTAGGTCCTGATGTGCTTACAATGTCGGCTACATAGTGCAAAGGTATTTTCCCACCGTCATCTGTATCAAGAAGGACATTCTCTATGTCTTCAATTTTAGATCTACTAGCTTCATCCAATCTTACTATTAAATCAAATGTTCTGGCACCTTCATAGATGTCAGATACTTTTTCTCCTGCAATGGCAGCATCTATAAATTCGTTAAAAGTGCCGATGGTAATACCATAATGGTTCAATAAATCCCGTTTGGCTTTTATTTGAATTTGTGGGATTTCCACTTGTTGCTCCACACTTATATCCACCAATCCATCCACACCTTCAATTTCATTTTTGATTTGATTGGAAAGTGAAAAAAGTTTGTTCAGGTCATTACCAAAAATCTTGATGGCAATATTGGCACGAGTACCTGAAAGCATATGATCTATGCGGTGACCTATGGGCTGACCAATGGTGATATTTGCACCTGTCACGCCTGCAAGTTTTTCCCTTACATCTTCCATAAAATCCGAGCGACTTCTGTCACCTAAGGTAAAAGGGGCATCAATTTCAGAAGCGTTAACGCCTTGTGCGTGCTCGTCGAGTTCTGCCCTTCCGGTTCTTCTTGTTGTGGTATTAATTTCGGAAATAGTCAACAATTCATTTTCTATGATAGTGCCTATTTTATTGCTTTCTTCTAACGAAATCCCCGGTAGACTTACTGCACTTACAACTAAGGAACCTTCGTTGAATTCAGGTAAAAAACTTCTGCCCAATTGGGTGAACGCTAAAAGTGCTATGACGAATAAAAGAATGCTTGACGCCACCACCGTTTTTTTCCAACGCATGGCGCTTTCCAATAAACTGCTATAGATTTTTTGTAATCGTTCAACCAGCCAACTCTCTTTGTGTTGTTTTTGTAACATCTTATCATTGGTGAGCAAATAGCTACAAAGAACAGGAGTTATGGTAATGGCCACCACCAACGAAGCAAATAAAGCAACAATAAAGGCGATACCCAGTGGGGCTAATAATTTTCCTTCCATACCGGAAAGGAAAAACAATGGAAGAAAGGCTACAATAATTATAAATGTAGCATTGACAATGGAATGCCTGATTTCAAAGGATGCATCAAAAATGACTTTCAGTTTTTTGGTCTGTTTTACCAGTGGTTTTTTGGCATTTTCTTTTAACCGTTTAAATACGTTCTCAACGTCTATTATAGCATCATCTACCAAATCACCTATGGCAATAGCCATACCGCCCAAGCTCATTGTGTTTATGGTAAAGCCGAGCCATTTCAGAGTGAGTATGGCAACGATTAATGAGATGGGAATTGCTACCAGGGAAATAGCTGTAGCCCGCCAATTCATTAAAAATAAAAAGAGAATGATTACCACAAATGCAATTCCTTCCAATAATACTTTTTGGATATTACTGATGGATGCATTGATAAAATCTGCTTGTCTGAATATTTCTGTATTGATATGAATATCATCGGGCAAGTTCTTTACCATATCGGCTACAGCGTCATCTATTTTATCTGTCAGCTCCAGAGTATTGGTTGCCGGTTGTTTCATGACAGTCATAATCACTGCAGGATTTCCTTTTAGTGAACCGTCACCTATTTTTGGAGCTGCGCCAATTTTAACTTCGGCAACGTCCTCTATTTTTATGGGGTTGCCATCAATACGTTTTATAACAGTCTTTCCCAATTCTTCCACAGAATTTGTTCTGCCAATTCCTTTAATAATGTATTCGTTACCATATTGATTGAGAAAACCACCTGATGAATTGCCATTTGCTTCTTCACTAGCCTTGAGCAATTCCGGAAGGGATACATTATAATACTTCATTTTTGTGGGTGAAGCCAGCACTTGATATTGTTTGTACTCGCCACCAATTACAACCACTTGTGCCACACCACCTGTAGCCAGTAATCTGGGTCGTACTGTCCAGTCTGCAATGGTTCGTAAATCCATTTGACTTGTGGAATCAGCAGTTAAACTAATGAGCATTATTTCACC
>NZ_JCBCCK010000027.1:0-4645 GCF_059864935.1 Planktosalinus sp. | reverse complement strand
TGTTTTCATATTAGTAAGTTTTTAAAGTATAAAAATACCCATTTTTTAGTACATCTTATATTATGATATGATTATAAAACGATTAAGTGTAAGACTTTTCGATAACGGTTGTTTTTAATCGGTGAAGTGAACTTTGCTGAAGTGGCAAAAATCCACTTCAACACAGTCAGTGATAACCCCATAACCATTGAGGAAGCCATTGATGGACATAAAAGCAACGTTGCTATGCTTTCTGATTTTGGATTTAAAGAAGATAGCAGCGAATTTGAGCGAGTCATTACCGATGATGACGAAATGTGGGTAAACTTTTGGGGAACTTGGTATGGCGTGGTTGCCGCAACCGGCAAGCGCGTTGAAATTCCTGTTCACCTTACCGCACGCTTTGTAGATTCAAAAGTGGTGACTGAGTATGGCTACTGGGACAATCTGCCTATTTATCTTGCTCTTAATGAGGCGGCTGCACAAGAAGAAGAAGAAGAAGAAGAAGAAGAAGAAGAAGAAGAAGAAGAAGAAGAAGAAATTGATGAAACTGCAGAAGAAACGGAAGAATAACCTATTGGGGTATTCGGACTTTTCGGTGAAATAAAACGGAACTCAATATCACCGCAAAGGCGCGAAGGGCGCAAAGATTTTTTACCAGTAAGACATTAAGGTTAGTTAAGCGTATAATTCTTAATGTTACTTAATGTCTTAATGGTTTAATTATAAAGTGTATGTATTCAACTGAACCCTCTCCTTATCTCCTTGTCACCCCTTCTCCTTGTCTCCCTGTCGTCACTCCGAAGGAGACCAACTCACCACCGAGCTAATCGCAAAATGGTCAGAAAGTTCCTCTTTGTGGGTCTGGAATTCGTTTACGGTAAAAGCCCGGTCAGTCAGGATAAAGTCGATGCGCAGCGGGATGTGTTTGATGACAAAAGTTTTGCCCAGTCCTTTACCCCTTTTCGCGAAAGCGTCGTTTTTAGTACCTTTTATTTTTCGGTACACATAGGAGAAGGCCGTGTTGTTTAAATCGGCCATCACGATGGTTTTGTAAGGCGATTTTTTTATGTGTGCTTCTAGAATTTCAGCCTGGTTTTGTTGTTTTTTGAAAGAATTGCCCAGCCTCCTCACAAGTCGTTTGGAACTCTCCTGATCAAAATCGATGTCACTTTCGTTGATTTGCAGCGACTGCAAATGCACATTGTATATGCGAATGGTGTCCTTGCCCTTAACCACATCGGCATAAATGGCGTTGTTTCCTGAGTTTTTAAAATTGAGATTGCCTGAGTTTACAATTGGATATTTTGAATAAATGGCCTGCCCGAAAGAGGGGCTTTCCTTTTGTAACACCACATGCTTGTGAGGATAGGCTTTCAGGTTCACTTTATCTGTGGACGAATACTCCTGAAAACTGATGATGTCGGGATCTTGTCCTGCAATAAACGTGCTGATTTGAGAAGGAATGGCATCATCATTGATCCAGTTGTAGAGATTAAACAGGCGCACATTATAATTCATCACCTTCAGGCTGTTTTCCTTCTGGGGTGGGCTTTCTTTAAAATCAATGCGGTAAAAGGCATTGAACTGCACCGCACAGACCAACAACACGATAAGCGACATCAACATTTGTCGTTTGACACGAAGCACCCAATACACCAAAAAAAGCACGTTAATAAGCAGTAAGGGTGAAACCACCAGGCTCAGTACTGAAAGCAACGGAAAACTATCCGGCGAAATATAAGGGATTAACAACGACATCAACAACCCAAAGGCAAAAATGGAGTTGGCCAGGTAAATGAGTTTATCGATAAGCCCGAGTTTTTTCACGAGTGAGGTTTGTGGTTTGTTGTTTCTGGTTTATTGTTTTTTTATTTTACTTTTTGCAACCGGCTCCCCCCTTTAGGGGGTAAGGGGGTGTCTCATATTTTGGCACTTGATTTTTGGTGCTTATTCGTTTCCAGATTTAAACAAAAAGTCCTTCTCCTCCTTGCTCAGGCTGTCATAACCACTTTTGCTGATTTTATCTAAAATGGCGTCAATTTTTTTCTGCTTGTCGTTTTTATCCTGCTTCTTTGGAGCCGGTTTTTTTGCACTTGTATTTCGGTGTACCGTTCTAAACGGTTTGTTTTTTGCTGAAGTAAATAAGCCCACAAACCAACCCGAAAGCGATTCCCACCACAAACCGATGTCGTTGCCCTTATCCAGTTGTTTGACATAAATATAGCCTAGAAAAGCACCACCAAGATGCGCCAGGTGACCGCCTGTGTTTCCAAGTGGAATCCTGACCAAATCCAACACCACAAAAAACAAGGCGATTTGCCATAGTTTTATTGTGCCCAAGAAAAACAAACGCACGCCCAGATAAGGCACTTTAGTGGCAATGCCCACCAGTATGGCCATCACCGAAGCTGATGCTCCCAATAGAAATGACCTTCCCGTTCCGGAAAAAGCCGGGAATAAATTGTAGCTCAGCATAAACACCAGTGCGCCTGCTATGGCACCCAGAAAATAGAAATTCAGTAAACGCTTGGGCGAAAAATAAGTCAAAAAGAACTGCCCGAAGTAATACAAAATCAGCATATTGAAGAATATATGCCAGATTCCCTGATGCAGAAAAGCATAAGTGATGATACTCCAGGGTTTGTAGAGCATATCCCCTGGGTCTTTAGAAAATACCAGCCATTGTTTTATGGTGTCAAGTGGCATTTCAAACAAAAACAAAATTACCTGTATACCATACATCAATATAAACACCACCGCATTGACAATAATGAGTTTCTCCACCACATTGGCCATCCTGAATTTGTACTTTGCTTGTTCTAGTGTGTTCATTAGGGGTTTATAGTTTGTTGTTTATAGTTTATAGTTGTTGTTAATAGTTTGTTGTTAATATGCTTAACCTTGAACATTGAACCTTGAACATTGAACATTGAACCTTGAACCTTGAACATTGAACCATCAATCCCATCTATTCTGATCAAAACTGTTTTTCTTCCAGTACCACATCGTGATAAACCCGATTACCGCTCCGCCTACATGTGCCCAGTGTGCTATGTTTGAAGGGCCTATTACATTTGTTCCTGTTGCTGCACTGTACAAATCGAAGGCAAAATAAGCCCCGATAAGGTATTTTGCCTTGATGGGAATGGGTATAAAAAACAGGTATAACGGCAAATTGGGATACAATACGGCAAATGCTGCCAAGACACCAAACACCGCTCCCGATGCGCCTACCATACTAGAGGCATAGCTGGAATACAGTTTTGCGGTAACTTCTTCGGAAACGCCTGCAATGGGGTAATACCTTCCGCTTTGCGTAATCATCGTTAAGGTTTCGCGAATTTGTTCCGGACTCGCTCCTGCATTGATATAAGTTTGCCAGGCATCCTGAAAGCCCACATATAAAAACAGTAATTGTAAGGCTGCCGCACCAAAGCCTGCTGAAAAATACAGGAATAAAAACTTTTTCTGCCCGATACTAAACTCCAAATGACTGCCAAACATATACAACATAAACATATTCAAAAATATGTGTGCCGTACTGCCGTGCATAAACATATGAGACACCAACTGCCAATATTCAAACCGCTCGTTGTCGGGGTAATGCAATGCAAAGAGTTCGTAGGCCTGATTACCTAATGACATAGTGCCCACATAAAACAAAATATTGACAATCAATAAAACCTTGACAGTATCTGAAATTCTTCCCATGCTTTAAATCTAATTAAATTTTTTATCAATTTCCCCTAAAGGAATGGTTACTATCACCGGTTTGTTTTCGGGTGAGACTGATGGCTCCTTACAGGCAAAAAGAGTGTTGACTAAATGGTCTTGTTGTTCTTTATTTAAATGCGTCCCTGTTTTAGTTGCCAGTGATTTGGCCAACGATTTGGCCAGTGCATCGTTAAGGCTGTATGAACTCTCGGGCACATCGTGACTTAAATCGCTGAGCAATTGGTCAAAGATTGCTTTGATGTCAGACTCTTTAACTCCTGCCGGAATGCCCTTTATGGTGATGTTTTCGTTTTCAAATTCTTCAAAGCCAAAGCCGGTAAACTCCAGTTGTTCTTTCACCTGTTGCAACAGGTTAATATCATTTTTTGCAAATGAAAACTCCAAAGGAAACAACAATTGTTGGCTGATGGCTTCCTGTATGGTAATGTTTTTTAAAAACTCTTCATACAAAATACGTTCGTGTGCCCGCCTGCGGTGAATGGCTAAAAAACCACTTTTCACCGAAATCAACAGGTATTTGTTGTGCAATGAAAAAATTTGCTGGGTGGAAGTCGATTCCTCATCGGTAAACAAAGAGCCGGTAATCTCCTCACTTTCCAGCTCTATTTCATCGAGGTCAATGGTTTTGCTCGTAATTTCCGGTTGTCCTTCAAGTCCGGTGTAAAGCACTTCCCAAGAGGGAGCTTTTTCCCGTTTAAACGGAAATGTGATGTTTTTTTGAACCGGCTTGGAGTCACTAAACGGATTAAAATCTTTATCCACCTCTATTTGAGGGATGTTGGGTGCCTTTTTTGAGTAATCATAAGGTGTATCCAGCGTTTTGTCCCTGTCAAAGTCCAGAACAGGGGCCACATTAAACTGACCCAGGCTGTGTTTTATGGCCGAGCGAAGCATGGCATAAAGCGTGTGCTCGTCTTCAAATTTCACC
>NZ_JCBCCK010000501.1:0-3390 GCF_059864935.1 Planktosalinus sp. | reverse complement strand
AATCATTGTACTATTCCTGTTTTGTTTTATTTCCATTGGATTTGCTCAGGATAACAAAACTTTCACCAATATTACGCAGGCCGAAAACGGGTTTATCGGAATAAACACCCCTAATCCCGATGCCATGCTCACCGTAAAAGGCAGTATTCACACACAGGAAGTTATGGTGGACCTTGAAGGTGCCGTTGCACCCGATTATGTGATTGAGAAGCATTTTAAAGGGGAGTCCTCTTTAAATCCGGATTATGAGTTTCTTTCGCTTAGCGAAATAGAAGCTTTTATCAAAAAATACCACCATTTGCCCAAAGTACCTTCAGCTTCTGAAATCGATGAAAACGGTTTGTCGTTAAAAGCAATGAACCTACTTTTACTTGAAAAAATTGAGGAGCTCACCCTACACACCATTGCCCAGCAAAAGCTGATTGATACATTGTCAAAAAGAATTGATAATTTGGAACGTGAATAAGTTGTCAGTCCTGATATTGCTTTTAGTGTCCCTGTCGGTTCTTGGCCAACAGAATGAAAATATACATCATTTTATGGTTGACATTAATGGTGCGGAATCACTTGTTGTCAGCACTTTAAGCAATGGCATTTTAAAAGTCGAGAACCCAAAAAATACCCGTGAAACTGCTGTTTATTCTATTTATACCATTTATTCTTTCCAAAAGGCCTACCCCAATACAAATAGAGAAAAGTTTAAAACCCGTTACAGGATTTCTACAAACAGCGAGTCAGTTTTGTATGAGCTTCAAAAGCATTTCCCTGATAAATATAATAACATTGAAGCTTACAGTCCAGCCCCCAACGCTTATTACCCCAATGATTACGGAACTACCAGCCCGGTGGAGAATTTAGGTGGACCTTATCCCCTCATCGGCCTGGATCTAATCAATGCACCCGGTGCCTGGGGCATCACCAAGGGAGATCCAAAAGTGGTTATCGGCATCTCAGATGCAAGGGTGGACTCCACCAACACCGATTTGGAAGGCAGGGTGAGCAATTATCTCAAGTATTTCAACGCGACAAGCGGCACTGTCTGTTTTCACGGAACAGGATTAGCCGCTATTATTGGAGCTAAAATGGACAATGCTTTTGGCATACCTGGCATTTGTTCAGAATGTGATATGATCACCAACGGTTATGCACAATTTGATTACATTCAGGAATTGGTTGAAGCCGGAGCTAAGGTAATCAATGCCAGTTGGGCCCTTTGTGGGTTTGGGGCTTATCATCAAAATGTTCAGGAGCGAATCAATGAATATTATGATGAAGGTGTTTTGATTGTGGCCGGTGCCGGAAATGCAAAACGATGCAACCCCTACTTGAGAGACTACGCCTCAAATTATGCCTATCCTGCCTCTTATAAAAACGTTATTGCCGTAACAGCCGTTTATGCAGAATGTGGCCATTTTGAAGATTGTATTATCGAAGACGAACAGTATGGCACTATACATCACAAAATCAAAGACCGCCACGTGAGAATGCAAAGAAAAACAGAAGACGGTTTTGTGCCTATTAACTCGCAATTTGCCAATCAACATAATTTGTCAATTGACATTTCAGCTCCCGCAGAAACCTATTCCATTGGCCGTGCTGAATGTGGTTTTGAAGATGAGTTTGTCGGCCAATCATCTGCATCGGCAGCTGTAGTTACGGGTGTTATCGGCCTCATCTGGTCTGCCAACTACTGTCTGGCCAGTGCCGAAGTGGAAAGTATACTTAAATTAAGCTCAGAAGACATAGAAAACCTTCCGGGCAATGAACCTTTCAAAATGAAACTCGGTGCAGGAAGAGTAGACGCATACAGGGCTGTTAAAATGGCCCACGATATGCAGTTGGAGCAAGGCACAATTGAAATAGCCAACAGGGATTTTTACCGCTTTAATTTTAAACTTTTTTCCTCGCCCTATCACATTGAAATCAAAAACCAAACCTTCAGGGATTCATCCACCGTAGATTTTAAAGCCCGAAAACGCATTCATCTAAAACCCGGAACCAGGCTGGCTCCCGATAAAAACGGTTTTGTAAAACTTGCTATTGACCCTACCCTACCCACCGAAGAATGTTTTCCCAAGCCAGTTGTGCCAAAACCAAAAGTTGCACGAGACTCTGTCCCAAATCAACCTAGGCATGATGCTCCATTTATTCTCGAAAGAAACATACCAATTGAAGGTGTCCATATAATACCGGTTGATGGCGTACTCGACACCGATTATCGGGTTGTCATAGAAACAGACAAGGAAATTCACAATAAAGTATATAAAAAGGAAGAAACTGCCCGTATTCCACTTCCATTTATAGAAAATGAAATGGTAACTATAACACTTACATCACAATTGTACCGGATGCAAAGAAAATTAAGGATCAACACCCCATAATTTATATTTGGAGGTGTATGATTTTAGATAATTTTTCGTTTCCATAATGAAAATAACTTGTAATTTCGCTAAAAACCTTCAAACTGATATGTCAAACCCGGTCTTATTTCTTAAAAACGCAGCCATCTATCAACGTGAAACCCTTATTTTATCTGATGTTAACGTCTCTATTGAAAAAGGTGAATTTGTTTACCTTATCGGAAAAACCGGAACCGGAAAGAGTAGTTTTATGAAAACACTGTATGGTGACATTCCGCTGATTGAAGGTGAAGGTGAAATAGTTGATTTCAATTTGCGGACACTCAAAGAAAAAGATATTCCTTTCCTCAGGAGAAAACTAGGTGTGGTATTTCAGGATTTTAAATTACTCAATGACCGAACGGTAAATGACAACTTGTTGTTTGTACTAAAAGCCACCGGCTGGACAGATAAAATAGCGATGGATGATAAAGTGGATGCCGTTTTAGGTAAAGTGGACATGAAAGCCAAAGGATTTAAATACCCTTATCAACTTTCGGGAGGTGAGCAACAACGTGTGGCCATAGCCAGAGCATTGCTTAACGACCCTGAGCTTATCCTTGCTGATGAACCCACCGGAAACCTTGACCCTCAAACCTCGGTGGAAGTGATGGAGGTGCTTCAAGAAATCAACAAAAACGGCAACACCATATTGATGGCCACTCACGATTATGCTTTGTTACTTAAGTATCCGTCAAAAACACTTAAATGTGACGAAAACCAGATATTTGAAGTGGTTCAGAAAACGGTGTAAACCATGTACAATTCCTTTAAAAATACAGCTAAAACTCTTTTACCAAAATCACTCTTATTCCGTTTGGAGCCCTTTTTAAGAGGGTTAGTGCTTTTTCGTTATAAAGGAAAGAAATTTAATTGTACGATATGTGATACTCACCTAAAAACATTTATAACTCTCGAAAAAGGCGACCTGCTTTGCCCAGCCTGCGGAAGCCGAAGCCGTACAAGACGACTGCTTCAAATACTGAATGAC
>NZ_JCBCCK010000498.1:0-6351 GCF_059864935.1 Planktosalinus sp. | reverse complement strand
CCAATCACCACATCAAATCCACCTTTATATTGCGGCGCAAAGGCTTGTTGCAGTGTGCAGGTGAACTGAGCGATGATGGTTTGCAATTCTTTATTTTCAGGCAGTTCATGTTTTATCCTGTTGTTTTGTATGTAAATGAGTGTATTGTGCAATTGCTCCTCTGTTGTGATGGGGTTGGTCCCAAATTTTTGAGTCCACAAACTGTTTTGTTTTTTACCTCTAGCCAAGGGAGCATGCTCACTTGATGACTCTGTTTCTGTTTCATTCGCCAAGGGAGCATGCTCCCTTGACAGTTGCGTTTTTTCGTTCTGTGAAGCCAAGGGAGCATGCTCCCTTGTTGTAGTAGTAGCAGTAGTAGCTGCTGCAGGTGTCGTGATGCCTTGGGCGATATTGACTTGCCGGGCGGTTTTGGCTTTTATTTTTGGTATGATGCGTGGTACTTCGTCTTCTTCACAGACGAGTAGCAGGTGCATATGGTCACTGCAAATGTTGTATGCGGGTATGGTGAGGTGGTCTTCTGCAACGATTTCGGCGACAGTTTGGGTGATGAGGATTTCTTCTTCAAGTGTGAGTTTGGTATAATTGGGATAGGGGTTGGTGCCTAAATCTCTTTTTTCACGCACTTTGTAGTCTATCATTCGTTGACTTGTTCTACTGTCGTATAAGGCTGTGGTGATGTGAAAGGCTTGTTTCTTTTTTTCCTGAAACACCTGTGGGAATTCTTTTTGCCAGTTAAATGCCTTCTCCCCGGCCACAGCGGGGTCGTCAATCAATGAGTTACCGCATTTGATGTTGTTGTTCAGCGTGGTGAGTTTTCTGCCCCGTTGTGCCGTGCGCAACCACAGGGAGAGTTTGGCAATCTCCACGCTTTCGTTGTTGATGTCCACACCAAAAATGTTTTTCTCCAGTATGTGGTTTTCAACTCCCGGAAATTCAAACCGGTGCCCCAACAATTGTGATTCCAGTTCGTCTATATAGCGGTGTTCTTCCATTAAAAACTCCAATGCCTGGTTTAAGAATGCCCCTGAGCCACAGGCGGGGTCGCAAATGGTGAGGTTCAACAACCAATTGCGGTATGACTGAAGGTTTTGGTCCAGGTTTTTGATGAGCTCTTTTTTTCGGTTCCTTCTGCCCTTGGCATATTCTTCATCGATGATGCCCAGCGCGGCTTTCTTTTCTTCACAGAGTTTGCCCACGGTATTGTCAACGATATATTTGGTGATGTATTTGGGCGTGTAAAACACCCCGTCCTTTTTGCGTTTGGTTTTGCTTTTGTCCACCTCCTGCCCCTGCAATTGGGCTGTGATATTTTCAATTTCATTGAGCGAGTTTTCAAAAATATGACCGAGGATGTTGACATCCACTTCGCTTTGAAAATCATAGTTGGTCAATTTCATCACGTGTGCATGGAGCAAGTCGTCATCAATTTTGATGTTGTCCAACACCTCGTCGGGCAAAAACAATCCGCCGTTGTAAGCAAATATATCATCAATGGGTTTTTGTCCCTTTCGCCCGGTATTGATGTAGCCAAAGTATTGCTGGAAGATTTCAAACAAAGGTTTGTAGGCGTCTTCGCGCTTCAGGATTTCAAAGCGTTCAACTATCCGGGAAATGGAATTGGGCGGCAACAAACCGCTGTCTTCGGCAAAAAAGATAAACAGAAAGCGGTCGAGCAGTTTTTGGGTTTCCTTAAAGAGCAACAGTTGATCAAACCCGGCGTTGTTCTTTATCATATTCTGCCACAAATCAATCCTGAAAGTGGCATAATCTTTATACAATTGTTTGGTTATTTGTTCGTCTTTCACCAAACTTTCTTCCTTTACCCTAAGCGGAACGCCGTTCAATAAATTATCGGCACTTAAGCACAGCCAAAGCAATTTAAATTCGGTTTCGGTAAGCGTAAAGAGGTTAAACTCCAAATGCTCCACCGAATGATGAATGAAGAAGCGGAGTTTTTCAAAGTTGGAAGTAATCACATACACACAACCGGCATGGTTGTTTTTGTAATTGAACGCCTGTACATTGATTTTATCGAGGTCTTTGGTGTCTGTTCCTTTGAGTTCGATAACGCCCAGGGCTTTTCCGTCAAGCAGGATGGCACCATCGGCTTTTTTGGCGCCCCGTTCATTTTTTAGTTCGGTGGTTAAATTGAAATCCGGTTGGGGGTTTAGGGTATAGCCCAATATTTCCACAAACAATTCACGCAAAAAGCCTTCCTGGAATTGTTCTTCTTTGGCATTTCTAATGTTTTGCTGAATGTTGGGATTGTGAAAATAAGCGGTAAATTTTTGATAAGCCGCTGTTACGGTTTCCGCATCTTGTACGTTCAGGTGTTTGTTGAGTACCGAATTTTGAAAAAATGCCATGTATGCTCCCTTTTTTATCTATAAAATTACTTAAATGGTTTCAACGGTTTTAAACGGCATATTTTGATGCGGTTTGTTATTTCGTTTGAAATGGAAAAATACAGTTATTTTTTTAACTATCCTCTGTTTTAGGGTGATTTATTGAGTGGAAATGGGTTGATTTTGTGATGTACCCTCCCTATGTGCCGAGTAGGTGGGGAGGGTACTTCGCAGCCTTCTTTTCTATAATAATCTCCCAAATCCCCACCCCCCTTTTTGTCATCCCGATCCGCCAAAGGCGGAGAGGGATCTCATCTGGGTAAACACGTGCTGCTGAGCAATGGTGACGTGAGCAACGGGACGTGAGCAACGGGACGTGAGCAACGGGACGTGAGCAGCAGGGTGCGATTCCTCGCTGCGCTTCGGGATGACAAAACAACCGGGGCCTTAGTCACGCCGACTTCACTCCTTTTTGTCACGCCGATCCGCCAAAGGCGGAGAGGGGTCGCATCTGAGTAAGCACGCACTGCTGGGCTTTTAAATTTGGATATAATTCATTTTTTGCAATTGAATTTCAAGATCCCCGCCTTCGCGGGAATAGTATTTGAGCAGCGGTATGTGAGCAGCAGGGTGCCAGCGCGGCAAACCGGCACCTTCGCCTTTGGCTGATTCGGAATGACAAAACAACCCTCTCAAACCTTCCGTGTTTACAGGCGTTACCACTGCCTGTACAGAAAAGTTGTCGCGGCTGTACAGAGAAATTATTATGTCTGTACAGAGAATTTGTCGCGGCTGTACAGAAAAGTTGTCGCGGCTGTACAGAGAAAAAAATACCCATTCAAAAAGGCTGTATATGGGGTATTAGTAGATTTTTACTGTTGCATTTATAAACACCGGAACGGCTTTTATTAGAAGAATTAACACCAAAACAGAAAAAAACGCAGCAAAAAACACAAAGTATTTTGAGTGTTGGAACGTGTTGGAACACCAACTCAATAACTCACAAGCTCAATAACTCACAAACTATTATGGGAGGGTTTTAACATTTTTAACTATATTTGTTTTAGCCTCTGTAGCTTTTTATGTAAAAGAAGATAGCAAAGGAAGCATTATCCCCTTTTTAACTATCCCCACTAACAACTAAAATACTTAATTCAATCATGAAGTTAGAACACTTATTAGACCGTTTAAATTCGTTTGAAAAAAACGCATTTCTTAAAATCGTTGATGGGATAATAGCTGAAAAACCAAAAAACTTTAAGGAAATTGATAGGATATTGTCTGATAATAATAGAGACCTTAAAAGTGTTGACAATACTATTATTTCTGCTGTATTTGACCTTGTTAAAGATGAATTTGCTTCAGTGATTAAATATGAGTTTGTAAATACTTCATCTCAGCTAGATATACTTATTGATATAATAATCAGGGATGGCAATTGTATTATGAAACGTGAATGGTTTGCCCAACTTTATGAAGAAGAATTAAAAAAACTCCAAGGTAAATTAAACAACTTCAAAAAAGCCCTTGAAAATGAAAAGTCTGAAATACCGGAAAAAAGAAAAAGGGATTACAAAATTTACAAAGCTTGTGTAGAAACAGCTTATACCAATGACGAGCTAAACAATCAAGACAAAAAAATCACTACTGATGAATTGTCTATTTTGTTGACATTGTCACAACAAATGGGATTATCACAAGAAGAAGTAAAACTGATTAATTATTTGATTTTACCCATTGACAAGCAAGATATTGACATAGTAATTAATGAATTAAGAAACATAGGTGTCGTTTTTTATTCTAAAAAGCACAATATTGTTTATGTCGCTGATGAAGTGGTGAGAATAATGAGAAAACTAAGAGGGAAAGAGGTTGCAGATAAATATTACCGACGAATATTGAGACAACTCCGTGAGCCGCAAATCAATATGATATGCCGTGAACACGGTATTGACTGGAGAATGACATTAGACGAAAAAACAAAAAAAATAATCAATGAGGGCATTTCTTTAAGTGATGTGCTCTCCAATGACATACACAAGGAAGGAATAACCCTAACCGAAAAGAAAAAGTTTATCAATGATTTTTGTGACAAGCAGCTTAAGCTCGGTCAAACAATAAAAGGTACAGTCATCGAGGAAAAAATACAAAATCTCATACTGTATTTTGAAAGCCTTGAAAAAGATGAAAAAGTTGGTATTTCAACAGATGGTTATGAAAAGTTGGTCATTGAATTGGGTGAAAACATCAAAGGCTTAAATCAACTCATTAGAAAAGAATTTCAATTGCAGGAAGAAAATGTTCTCAAAAGTGCTTATTTGCTTGACTTTAATATCAAACCGAGGGATATTATCGAATTGATACCCGCAAAAGATCTTACGGAGTTTTGCAAACTAAAAGAAATCAAAACAAGGGGAGATAGTATAGACAATATTCTGGATGCTTATAAAGACACCGAAAATATGTTTATTGAAAACTATGAACACATAGGTTCTCGCAATCTGGCAGTATTGAAAGAAAATGGCATATTAATAAAAGAAGCAGAATTGGGTGTCAAGTTTGAGGAAATTACTAAAAACATCTTAAAGAAACTTGGCTTTCACGTTGACGATGAACTCAGAAAAAAACTCAATACCAATAAAGATAAAATCGATATTATTTTAAATCTGGGGAATAACGATTTGATTTTGATTGAATGCAAAACAGCAAAAGAAAGCGGTTACAATAAATTTAGTGCAGTTTCAAGACAGTTAAAGTCTTACGCCGGTCTGGCAGAAAAAAACGATTATAAAGTCGTAAAATCATTATTGATAGCACCTGAGTTTTCTGACGATTTTATTAATGAATGTGGTATTCAATATGATTTGAACCTCTCTTTGATTGCAGCTTCTACACTCGCTAAAATTCTTGATGGGTATAAAAATTCAAAACTCAAAACGTTTCCACATAACTTATTGATGCGCGATGTCTTGATTCAGGAAGAACGTGTTCTTAAAGCAATTGGTAAATGATAAAATCCTTACTTCTCAACGACCGGTTTATACTTATTTTAATCCTGATCAATGTAGCCATATTATTTGCCACCGGCTTTCTTTTGCCGGAGGGTTTACTCGACAAACTGCACATTGCAGACCATCTGATTACGATAGTATTTGTTGCAGAAATGGCTGTAAAGCTGCATGCATATACTGTGAAAGGCTATTTTAGAGACAACTGGAACAAATTTGACTTTATACTTGTTATAATGGCTGTGCCGGCTTTGCTCACTTGGGTGCTACCTGTTGAGTTACTCTCACTTGACTTTTTATTGGCACTGCGTACACTAAGGGTATTTAAGTTTTTCAGGTTTATTCGTTTTGTGCCCAATATTGAAAAAATCATCAGTGGGGCTTTTAAAGCTGCCAAAGCATCTTTGCTCATACTACTTGCATTCTTTATTTTTAATTTTACAGTGTCACTTATCACTTGTTTTTTGTTTCGTGATAGTACCCCGGAGTTTTTTGGCGACCCACTAATCGCTTTTTACTCCACATTTAAAATCTTTACTGTTGAAGGATGGTATGAAATACCTGATGCCATTGCAGAGGCCACAAACAATAACACCATTGTGTTTTTTACCCGGCTTTATTTTATATGTATCTTGTTTGTGGGCGGTATATTTGGTCTCTCACTGGTCAACTCCATATTTGTAGATGCCATGATTAGTGATAATAACAACGAAATGGAAGCCGACCTCAAACGTCTGGAAGAAAAGATGGATACAGTGTTAGAGCGACTTGACAAATAATAGTTTTTGAGTATTTTGGTAGAATTAAAATTAAAGCCTAAACTAGTACTAACTTTACATTCCCCCTCCCGCGCGAGTCCCCTCGCGTGGTAAGCATTAATTTCACAGTAACTCCTGCCAATGAATAGCAAAACAAGCCATTATGAGCAGAAACCACAAACCTGCCTTGCCGGCAGGCAGGCTCCATAATCCTGAAGGTTTGTATTTTGTATGCTTCGC
>NZ_JCBCCK010000122.1:0-10936 GCF_059864935.1 Planktosalinus sp. | reverse complement strand
AAGGGGACAAAACCTATGACAAACCCGGCGACTGCCCCGTATGTGGCATGGATTTGGTGGAAGAACTATCCTCCCCCTCCTTAGGAGGGGGTTTGGGGGGAGGATACACCTGCCCCATGCACCCCGAAGTGGTGAAAGACGAACCCGGAAACTGTCCCATTTGCGGAATGGACTTGGTGCCCAAACAAGCCGATATTTCAGCAGAACTAAAAACCTACAACAAACTGCTCAAAAAGTTCAAAATAGCGGTGCTTTTCACTGTGCCTATTTTTATCATTGCCATGTCTGAAATGCTGCCGGGCAATCCGTTGTATGACTGGATGGACATGTTTTATTGGAACTGGGTACAATTGGTACTTTCCATACCCGTGGTGTTTTACGCCACCTGGATGTTTTTTGAACGCGGCTGGCGTTCCATCGTTACCTGGAACCTCAATATGTTTACCCTTATCGCTATTGGTGCCGGAGTCGCCTGGTTGTTCAGTGTGGTCGGCTTGTTGATTCCAGATGTCTTCCCCGACCAATTCAAAACCCATATGGGAACCGTTCATGTGTATTTTGAAGCCGCCACGGTTATCCTCACATTGGTATTGCTGGGTCAGTTACTGGAAGCACGGGCACACAGTAAAACCAACTCGGCCATCAAGGAGTTGTTAAAACTGGCTCCCAATAAAGCCATTCGCATTGTAGATGGTGAGGAAGAAGAAATAGCAACAGATAAAATTCAAAAAGGGGATGAACTGCGGGTCAAACCAGGCGATAAGGTGCCGGTGGACGGAACTATCAAAAGCGGGTACAGCAGTCTGGACGAATCCATGATTACAGGAGAGCCCATTCCTGTTGATAAAAAAGAAGGAGATTCTGTGAGCTCGGGAACCATTAACGGCAATCGCAGTTTCACCATGACCGCTGAAAAAGTGGGGAATGAAACCTTGCTGGCACAAATCATTAAAATGGTCAATGAAGCCAGCCGTTCACAAGCACCCATTCAAAAACTGGCCGACAGGATTTCGGGTTATTTTGTTCCGGTGGTTGTATTGATTTCCATCTTAACCTTTATTGTATGGGCCATTTACGGCCCTGAGCCCAGCTATGCTTATGCGTTGATCAATGCGATTGCAGTGCTCATCATTGCGTGCCCGTGTGCGCTGGGATTGGCTACACCCATGTCAGTGATGGTAGGTGTGGGGAAAGGGGCGCAAAACGGTGTACTGATTAAAAATGCACAAGCACTGGAGCAAATGGACAAGATTGACGCGTTGATTATTGACAAGACAGGCACCATCACCGAAGGAAAGCCTTCGGTAGAAAAAACGGTTTCGGTTTCAGAATCTTTTTCAGAGGAGGAGGTACTGCAATTTATCGCTTCAGTAAATGCAAACAGTGAACATCCACTGGCGGAGGCAACGGTAGCTTTCGCGAAAGAAAAGAAGCTGGAAGTCACCAAATCCAGTGATTTTGATTCCGTAACCGGAAAAGGGGTTACGGGGGAAGTCAACGGAAAGCAAATTGCTGTGGGGAATGACAAACTGATGGCTCAAGTAAAAGCCGAAATATCCCCGGAAGTACAAAAACAAGTAAAAGCCGAACAGCAACAGGGAAAAACGGTTTCCTATCTGGCAGTGGATAACCAGGTGGCGGGCTATATCACCATTACCGACCCCATCAAAAAAACCAGCCGCCGGGCCATTCAGGAACTGATGGATGCCGGTGTTGAAGTATTTATGCTTACGGGCGACAATGAAAACACCGCAGCAGCCGTTGCCGGGGAGTTACACCTTTCAGGCTTTAAAGCCGGGATGCTGCCCGAAGACAAATTAAACGAAGTAAAACGCCTGCAAAATGAAGGCAAAAAAGTAGCCATGGCCGGTGACGGCATCAATGATGCACCGGCTTTGGCTCAGTCAGATATCGGAATCGCCATGGGCACTGGAACCGATGTGGCGATAGAAAGCGCAAAAATTACTTTGGTAAAAGGTGACCTACAGGGCGTGGTGAAAGCCAAAATGCTAAGCAAGAAAGTAATGCGAAACATCAAACAGAATTTATTTTTTGCACTCATTTACAATACGCTGGGAGTGCCAATCGCTGCCGGAGTGTTGTTTCCCTTCTTTGGTGTTTTGCTTTCTCCAATGATTGCAGCACTGGCCATGAGTTTTAGCTCTGTTTCGGTGATTGCCAATGCATTGCGGTTGAAGCGGGCTCGCATTGGATAACCCATATCCCCGCGAACGTGTGCGCCGAATCCGCCGGAGGCGGAGAAGGAGGGCTTTGTCCTCCGAAACAAGCGATAGCAGTGAAGGAGGAAGGCGGGGATCTCGTCAATCAAAAACGAATCCCTAATAACATCCCCCTTTTTTTGTCATTCCGACGAAGGAGGAATCTCATCCCGTTGCTCACGTACTGTTGCTCAGTAGTGCGTGCTTACCCGGATGGGACTCCTCCTTCTCCGCCTCCGGCGGATTCGGCGCACACGGTCCTCGTCGCTCGTGCCTCGCTCTGTCGGAGTGACAAACCCCATTGTTTTTGTCATTCCGAATCGCAGCGAGGAATCGCATCCTGTTGCTCACGCACCATTGCTCAGCAGCACGTGCTTATTCAGATGCGACTCCTCCTTCTCCGCCTCCGGCGGATTCGGCGTACACGGTCCTCGTCGCTCGTGCCTCGCTCTGTCGGAGTGACAAACCCCGTCTATTTGTCATTTCGACGATAGGAGAAATCCCATCCCGCTGCTCACGCACTGCTGCTCAAACCCGCCACTCAAACCCCGCCACTCACACACACAAACAATAAAACAAAAAAACATTTCATAATTATACTTAAATTTAACCCACCACAAGCCAAACCTTCTGAAAATGATAGAATTCACTGAAGGAATTTACACATTCTATGTTTACATCCTTACCAACAAGTACAGGACAACCTTTTATGTGGGGGTAACCAATAATCTAAGAAAGCGTTTACAACAGCACAAAGAAGCCATAGAACAACGTAAAAAGACTTTTGTGGCCCGGTATAATTTAACTGACTTAGTCTATTATGAAAAACACGGATGGATACAGTTAGCCATTGCAAGGGAAAAGGAAATTAAGGGTTGGCGTAGAGAAAAGAAGTTGAATTTGATACGCACTATTAATCCCAAAATGGAGACTTTTAATTATTTGTTTGAGTAGTTCAGCAGTGCATGCTTACTCTGATGCGACCCCTCCGTTGTCGGGGTGACAAAAAGCCCGTCTCTTTTTGTCATACCGACGAAGGAGGTATCCCATCATGCTGCTCACGCCCAGCTGCTCACACACCGTTGCCCAGCAGTGCGTACTTACTCAGATGCGACCCCTCTCCGCCTTTGGCGGATCGGCGTGACAAAAAGGAGTGAAGTCGGCGTGACTAAGGATGGGGTGTTGCTCAGCAGTGCGTGCTTACTCGTCGCTCGTGCCTCGCTCTGTCGGAGTGACAAAAACAAAGGAGTTGACAAAAACAAAGGGGGTGACAGAAAGAGAAAAGAGTGATAAAAAGGAAGTATGACAAAAAAACCTTCCTTCAATCAAATTTTGTAAATTTGTTGTTTCTATGAAAAAACCCATCGCCATACTATTTTCGCTTTTACTTTTGCTAAGCACCACAGACCTGACCTATGGGCAGCACTTTTGTGAAGGGGTAGTGGTGGACAAATCATTTACCATTGGTTTTGAAACCATGAACTGCGCCGAGGTGGAAGGCGATGATGCTTGCGAAAACAATCCGGGAGAAGACGATTGCTGCTCAGACACTTATTATCAGATACAAACCGATACCGAGTTTTCCGGAAAGAACCCCTATGCTTCATTGGAGATTCCGCCATTTGTTTCTTCTCAAACTAACTTTTTAATAGTAGCTGTTGCCTTTTCAAAGGAACAACAGTCTTTTAAGCTTTACACACCCCCTGAGAGGGCTCCCGACAAACTGGCCCTGTATCAAACTTATTTGATTTAGCATATTCAAATTTTTTCGAGACTAAATTTTCGCTCAAGGCGATTTTATTTTCATGTAATTTTTTTAGGATATGAACTATAAACACCTTTGGCTGTTGGCACTATGCCTGAGCCTGCAAACTTTACAAGCACAGGAAAAACTATCCGGAATCCTATTTGAAGGTTCCGAACCGGATAAAAATGTTCCTATGTCAGGTGCTAACGTGTACTGGGAGGGGACAGAAACAGGAACCATCACTAACTTTAACGGTGAATTTGAACTGCCCTACAAAAAAGAATACCGCAAACTGATTGTGAGTTATGTGGGCTATCAAACAGATACCCTTTCTGTGACCGGACCGGGCTTTATCAGGCATTGGTTGCTACCGGAAGGCAGTCTGGACGAAGTGGTGATTAAAAACCGGAAACAAACCAGCTTTCGTTCCTATTTGCAGGCGCAAAATGTGACCAATGTAAGCAGTGCAGAATTGCTCAAAGCAGCTTGTTGTAACCTGGCGGAAAGCTTTGAAACCAATCCGTCCATTGACGTGAATTTTCCCGATGCCCTTACCGGAAACCGGCAGATTAAGATGTTGGGGTTAACGAGTCCGTACACCCTCATTGCCATAGAAAATATTCCTTCTATTCGAGGGGCGTCACAGGCGTATGGGTTGAGTTTTATCCCCGGCACCTGGGTGGAAAGCATACAGATTTCCAAAGGCGCGGGCAGTGTGATCAACGGTTATGAAAGCATTGCCGGGCAAATCAACGCCGAATTGCAAAAGCCGTCAACAGATGAACGTTTCTTCCTGAATGCCTATGCCGGTGCTGATGGTCGGCTGGAACTCAACAACCATTTAAACTTTAAACTCAACAACAACTGGCATACCGGCTTGTACCTGCATGGCAACCTGCGGGATACCAAAAACGATATGAATGACGATGGCTTTCTGGACAACCCATTACAAAAACAATTGAACGTGATGAACCGCTGGCAATATACTGATACAGAAAAGGGCTGGGTAGGCTTTTTGAACCTTCGTTATTTGACTGACAGAAAACAAACCGGGCAAGTGAATTTCAATCCTGAAACAGACAAATTCACCACCAACGCCTGGGGTGCCGAAATAGAAACCACCCGGGCCGAAGCTGTGTTGAAACTGGGTTATGTGTTCCCGGAAATACCCTATCAGTCTTTTGGGTTTCAGGGGGCATACAGTCATCATGAGCAAGATTCCTATTTTGGCTTGAATGTGTATGACATTCAACACGAAAGTTTCTATTCCAATTTGAATTTCAATTCGATTATTGGCGATTCCCGGCACAATTTTAAAACAGGACTGAGTTTTACTTATGATAAATATGATGAACATGTGCTGACGGATACTTATTTGCGTACCGAAAATTCAGTAGGTGCCTTTTTTGAGTATGCTTATGACAATCTCAGTGATGTATTGCTCACCGCGGGGGTTCGTGTGGACCATCACAATTTGATAGGGACATTTGTTACGCCCCGATTTCATATGCGATATACCCCCTGGGAAAATTCGTCTATAAAGGCTTCTTTTGGCAGGGGCGTGAGGGCACCGAGTATTTTTGCTGAAAATCAGCAGCTTTTTGGTTCATCGAGGAACATTTCCATTTTGAACAATGGCGGCAATTTTTATGGATTGGATGCCGAAGACGCCTGGAATTACGGTCTTTCTTTTATACAGGGCTTTAGGCTATTTAACAGAAATGCCGACGTGGTGTTTGACTTTTACCGCACCGATTTCCGCAATCAGGTAGTCGTGGATTGGGAAGACCCGCGGCAAGTGCGTTTATACAACCTGGAAGGCAGCAGTTATGCCAACAGCTTTCAGACGGAAGTGAACTATACACCGGCAGAACGGCTTGACCTCAGGCTTTCGTATCGTTTGTTTGACGTGCAAACAGATTATTTACAAGGAAAACTCCAAAAGCCATTGACACCAAAACATCGCTTTTTTGCAAATCTGGCTTATGAAACAGGGCATACAGAAAAAGGCGCACAGTGGAAGTTTGATGCTACTTACAATTGGCTGGGTCAACAGCGTTTTCCTAACACAATGTCAAATCCTGAGCCGTATCAATTAAGTGAAATGACATTAGATTTAAACACCTTGAATGTACAAATCACCCGGGTATTTAGCCTAAAATTTGAAATCTATGTGGGCGGTGAAAACATCACCAATGTGCGTCAATCCAATCCCATTGTTGCGGCCGATGACCCTTTTGGGGAATATTTTGATACCACTTTTGTGTATGGCCCCATTTTTGGGAGTATGTATTATGCCGGGTTGCGATGGAAAATGTGAGGATAGTTTTGAGAGGGTAGAGGTGAGAGGTGAGTTTTTGAGTGGTGAGAGTTGAAAGGTAGTAAGATTTTGTGTTTTCAGAAATGGCTTTGTGGCCCTTTGTGTATTCTTTGTGTAACTTTGTGGTATAGCGAACCATCACTAATGAAAAACTTTGGATAATAAACCCAATGTTTAAAGATTGAATTTTTATTAAATTTATAAAATAAATAGGATGATGAGAAAATTTGTAATAATTACAGTATTTATGATGCTTGGCGTACAGCTTCAGGCTCAGGATAAAAATGCCAAGGCCATTATTGAAGTGGACGGTGTGTGTGTGATGTGTAAAGAACGCATCGAAAAAGCAGCCATCAAAACCAAAGGTGTGAAATCGGCTGTATGGGATGTGCAAACGCATATGCTTTCCCTTATTTATGATGAGCAAAAAACCAGTTTGGACACGATTCACCAAAAAATAGCAGACGTGGGCCACGATACTGAAAAAGTAACGGCCACAGAAAAAGCATATAACAGTGTTCACGCCTGTTGTAGGTATCGGGATGAGGCAGTCAGGGCTGATCATTAACTTTTTATAATATGGGGCAAGCAGACTTACCTAAAAAATCGCTTGGGTTTTTTCCAACACCTTTAGTGGAACTCAAGGCTTTCTCTACATTTTTAGGTGGCCCCAAAGTTTATATAAAACGCGACGACCAAACAGGGCTTGCAATGGGTGGTAACAAAACCCGAAAGCTTGAATATTTAGTAGGCGAGGCCATTAATAAAAACTGCGATGTCGTTATTACCGGTGGAGCACAACAGTCCAATCATTGCCGGCAAACTGCCGCTGCTGCAGCTCATTGTGGTATGGAATGCCATTTGGTTTTGGGCGGTGAACAACCCAACGAATTAAATGGCAACCTTTTATTGGATACACTTTTTGGAGCTACACTTCATTTCTGTGGCGACTTACGCAAAGGAGAAAAAATCCCTGAAATTTTTGAACAACTTACTTCTCAAGGAAAAAAGCCCTACATCATTCCCTATGGTGGCTCAAATGTTACAGGGGCGTTTGGCTTTGTAAATGCTGTTGAGGAACTTAAATTTCAAACGGAAAACCAAAACCTTCAATTCAATGAAATCGTTTTTGCTTCAAGTTCCGGAGGGACTCAGGTCGGTTTGATAGTCGGTAAAGAATTATTTAAAGCCGAATTTGATATTTTAGGAATTGGAATCGATAAAGACGAAATCGAAGGAACATCACTGGAAAATTTTATTTTGAAATTGGCCAACGAAACTGCTTCTATGCTCGATTTAGATAAAGAGTTCTCAAAAAGCGAAGTGCATTTAAACAACAATTACCTCGGGGAGGGATATGGTGTTGTGGGTGCTGCAGAAAAAGAAGCCATAGACCTTTTGGCTCGCCTTGAAGGAATTTTATTAGACCCTGTTTATACCGCAAAAGCCATGGGCGGACTGATTGACTTAATCAGAAAAAACCGCTATTCAAAAACAGATAAGGTATTGTTCTGGCATACCGGAGGAACCCCTGCACTGTTTTACTACAACAGCCAATTGCAATAAAAAACGCCTCTTTAAAATTGAAGAGGCGTTTTGTTTTTTTAAGTCCCCCTTCGGGGGATTTAGGGGGCTTATTACATCATCCCCGGCATACCGCCACCCATTCCGGGGGGCATTCCGCCACCGCTGTTTTCTTCTTTGATGTCGGTTAACGAGCATTCAGTGGTCAGGATCATTCCTGCAACTGAAGCTGCATTTTCCAATGCAATGCGTGTTACTTTTTTAGGATCGATGATTCCTGCTTTTAGCATATCCACATAAGTATCTGTCTTGGCATCAAAACCAAAGTTTTTCTTGCCTTCCAGCACCTTTGCAATCACTACCGAGCCTTCACCGCCTGCATTTTCTACTATGGTGCGTAATGGTGACTCAATGGCTTTGGCTACAATTTGTACCCCTGTGGTTTCGTCAAGGTTTTCAGTTGTTAGTTTTTGCAATACTGCAATGGCTCTCACCAATGCAACACCACCACCGGCAACAATACCTTCTTCTACAGCAGCCCTGGTTGCGTTAAGGGCATCATCCACACGGTCTTTTTTTTCTTTCATCTCCACTTCGCTGGCAGCACCCACATAAAGTACGGCAACGCCTCCGGCCAATTTGGCCAAACGCTCCTGTAGTTTCTCACGATCATAATCGCTGGTTGTGGATTCTATTTGGGCTTTTATTTCATTCACGCGTGCTTTGATGGCGTTTTTATCACCGGCACCATTCACGATCGTAGTATTGTCTTTGTCCATGGTGATGGTCTCGGCAGTTCCCAACATATCGATGGTTGCATTTTCCAAAGTGAAACCTCTTTCTTCAGAAATAACTGTTCCTCCTGTCAATACAGCGATATCTTCAAGCATGGCTTTTCTTCTGTCACCAAATCCGGGTGCTTTTACTGCTGCGATTTTTAAAGAGCCCCTTAGTTTGTTTACTACAAGGGTAGCCAGTGCTTCACCGTCAACATCTTCTGCGATAATAAGCAACGATTTTCCTTGTTGTGCTACCGGTTCCAAAACAGGTAACAAGTCTTTCATAGAAGAAATTTTCTTGTCGTAAATAAGGATCATCGGGTTTTCCAATTCTGCGTTCATTTTTTCAGAATTGGTCACAAAATAAGGTGACAGGTATCCTCTGTCAAATTGCATGCCTTCCACAACATCTACATAGGTTTCTGTTCCTTTGGCTTCTTCAACAGTAATCACGCCTTCTTTGCCCACTTTTCCAAATGCTTTTGCGATCAATTCGCCAATGACATCATCATTGTTGGCAGAAATAGAAGCGACCTGTTTGATCATTTCTGAAGAGTTGCCCACTTTGGTGGTTTGCTTCTCGAGATCTTTTACAATGGCTTCAACAGCTTTATCAATACCTCTTTTCAGGTCCATAGGGTTTGCTCCTGCAGTCACATTTTTCAAGCCTTCCTTGACAATGGCTTGTGCCAAAACAGTAGCGGTGGTTGTTCCGTCACCTGCCAGGTCGTTGGTTTTTGAGGCTACTTCTTTTACCATTTGAGCACCCATATTTTCTAGCGGGTCCTGAAGTTCTATTTCTTTGGCAACGGTTACACCGTCTTTAGTGACTTGTGGTGCCCCAAAGGACTTACTGATAATTACATTTCTACCTTTTGGGCCTAAGGTTACTTTTACTGCATTTGCCAATGCATCAACTCCACGCTTTAGTCCATCGCGTGCTTCAATATCATATTTTATATCTTTTGCCATAGTTTTGATTTTTACATACCCGCAAAGGCGGGTATCTTGTTGTTATACTTGATTATAGTTTTTTGGAAATCGAGATTAGCGATGCTGAATCACGAGATTCCCGCCTACGCGGGAATTATTGCCAGGATATCATCTTCACGCATGATTAGATAATCGTTGCCATCCAGTTTTAATTCTGTTCCGGAATATTTTCCATAAAGAACGGTGTCACCTGCTTTCACGGTCATTTTGTGGTCTTTTTTACCTGAGCCAACGGCTACGACTTTTCCTTGTTGAGGCTTTTCTTTTGCAGAATCAGGAATGAAGATGCCTGATGCAGTTTTTGTTTCGGCCTCCTGTGGCTGAACCACAACACGGTCTGATAAAGGTTGAATTTTTAATGCCATATAATTTGAATTTTTGAATTAGTTGTTACGGCAGCTAATTGGCAGAAATTGTGCCACTGCACAATCTACTGACATATTGAAACTAAAAATGCCAGCTTGTCAGCAGCTGGCAAAAAAAAATCCCGCAAAGGCGGGAATCTCTTGATTCAGCGTAGCTAATCTATATGTTTTAATGCGGTTACTCCACAGGTGTTTGCTGAACAGGTGTCGTTGGAAGCGGACTCGTTCTTTCTACAGCGTCAATCGATCTTGATTGGGTTGCTCCCATACTCTGGAAAAGGGAAATGTTTGACACTAAAATTAAAACCAGTAATAAAATGGCCAGTGTCCAGGTGCTTTTGTCAAGGAAGTCAGTAGTTTTTTGAACACCGCCCAATTGCTGGGTACCACCCCCGCCAAACGATGAAGACAATCCGCCACCCTTAGGGTTTTGCACCATAATAACCACTACTAATAAAAACGCTACCAGAACGATTAATATTAAAAAAACTGTAAACGTACTCATTGATTCTTTATTTAATTATTTTGTTGTATTTTTTCTATTGCCCGAATTTGGTCTGCAAAGAAACCACTTTTTTCGGGATTTTTCAAAATTAAAATTTTATAGGCTTGTATGGCTTTTTTGTAATTCTTTTGCTGTATGTAAACCTTGGCCAAGGTTTCGGTCATTAAATGCTCGTTTGTCTTTGTAAACGGCTTGGCCAAATCTTCAGTTGACTGTTGAACAGTGGGGTCGATTTTAGGGTTTTCCTGAAGGAATTTGTCGATTAGCTTGTATTTTTCTTCTTTTCGAGAAACTGTTTTTTCCGGTTTTTCTTCCCTTTGAATCGGTTTCGCAGAAGTTAGCTTTAGCCATTCATTGAAGGAGTGTTTATCTTCTTTTGAAAAGGTGAGCGGTTTGTGAACTTCAAGGATTTCTTCTACAGCTTTCTCTTCTACACTTTTTTCAACTTTGCGTTCAAACAAAGCGGGATTTAAAATGGCTTCGG
>NZ_JCBCCK010000120.1:0-9872 GCF_059864935.1 Planktosalinus sp. | reverse complement strand
GCCCTGCGTGTACGATCTGTTTCAACAATTCTTCCATTGTTTCTCACTAAAACTCCATCACCCTTTAACCTTGATAGCTTTAATACCGATCCTTTTGCAACTACTTGAGCCAGTGCTTCATTTTGAAGGGAAATGGAATCGACTTTTTTAACTGTTTCGTCCAAAGCCACTATTGTACTGTCTCGTTGAGTCCTGAACATTTCAGAAACAATTTGCAGGCTGTCAGCTCTTCTGAAAAGCATCTCTTTTTCTGATTTCAACCTGTTGATTTCATTACGATACCTTCTAATCAAGTCAACATTTGCCTGAGAGTCTTTAACAGAGTCAAGCAGACGTTCAATTCTGTCACGTGCTTCAAGTAGGTCTCTGTCTTTAACTTCATTTTCTTCAAGGGCAATGTTGTAATTTACCAGTAACTCCTCAAGTTCCTGCTCGATATCCATTTTTTGAATTTCAAGGTTTGTGGTGGTTTGCTGCGATTCCTGATATAGCATAATAGTAAAAACGGTTAAAGCAACAAGCAATAATGCCAGAATACCAATAAGCCATTTTAATTTCAGATCGTTATTTTTTTCTTCATCCATGTTGGTTGGTGTTTAAATTTGTATCTTGTTAAGGCAAAGCTAAAGTAGCTGAACAAATTTTATTAAGATGTTTAAGAAACTATAAATTGTATAAATTTTATGTTAAACATTTTTTTTCCAAAACTTTGCCGTGGTTGTGATAAAGAACTGCTCACCAACGAAGTTGAAATTTGCACCTTTTGCAGGCATCAATTGCCTCAAACAGCTTTTCATCATAACGGTAGCGATGAGTTGCAAAAAATATTTTACGGCAGGGTTCCGGTTGTGAACGCCACAGCATTATTTTACTTTCAAAAGAACGGTCTTACCCAAAAATTTGTTCACGCTTTGAAATACAAAGGTGCGGTAAATATAGGCAATGAATTTGGAAAATGGCTTGGGGAGGAACTAAAGCTTATTGATTCTTATAAAACAGTAGATGCAGTGGTTCCCGTTCCGTTACATAAAAAGAAACTCAGGCAAAGAGGTTACAATCAGGTAGAGGGTTTTGGAAAGGAAATAGCTGCAGCACTTGACGTTGCTTATATTGATGATGTTTTAATTAAAATAACGCCAACAAAATCGCAAGTATTTAAAGAACGTGTTGCCCGGATTTTCAGTCAGCAAGAAGTTTTTACAACTCAAAATGAGCAAAAAGTCAAAGGTAAACATTTGCTCATCGTTGATGATATTATTACTTCCGGTGCCACACTCGAGTCTTGTGCATCTAAATTACTACAAACAGAAGGTGTAAAACTGAGTTTTGCGGCAATAGCATTAACAAAGTGATATTTTTTGCATCTTTGCAGGATGAAAGGCAATTTTTTATACGTCATTTTTTTGTTGTTGTTTTCACTTTCGTTTATTGATTGTGCAAAACGCGGTAATCCGGAAGGAGGTCCTCGAGACACTATTCCTCCGGTGATTGTGAGATCTGTTCCCGAAAATTATTCCACCCATTTTAAAGAAAATGAAATCCGGATTCATTTTGATGAATACATCAAGCTGAAAAATCTTCAGCAACAACTCATTATTTCACCACCACTTGAAAATCCGCCAACCATAGAACCTTTTTCAACAGCAAGGTTTATTAGAATTGTTTTCAATGATACGCTAAGGGACAATACCACCTACAGTATTAACTTTGGCAACAGCATCGTTGACAACAATGAAGAAAACCCCTTTGAGTTTTTTAAATATGTGTTTTCAACCGGAAGTTATATTGACAGTTTGAAAGTGCTTGGCAGCATCAGTGATGCCAAAAACATTAAACCCGAAGAAAATGTCACGGTGATGCTTTATGAGGTGGATGAAAATTATACAGACTCCATAATATTCAAAAAGAAACCTTATTATGTATCCAATACTCAAAGAAATCCTGATTTTTTTTCCATTGAAAATATTAAGGAAGGTAAGTATCTTTTAATTGCCCTAAAGGACAACAACAATAATTACACCTTTGAGCCCAAGATGGATAAAATTGGTTTTGTGGATGGTTTTATTAACGTACCAACTGACACTACTTTTCACCTCAGCTTATTCAAGGAAATTCCTGAGTACAGATTTGTGAGAGCGTCATCGCTTAACAGCCAAAAAATTCAATTTGGTTTTGAAGGAGTGGGTGACTCTATCAAGATTGAGTTGCTATCAGAAACTTCTGAAGATTTCAGCTACACCTTGTTAAGAGAACCAAGAAAGGACACCCTGAACTATTGGTTTAGCCAAAAATTTGAAAGGGATTCATTGCTTTTTAAAGTTTCAAATTTAGATGTGGTTGACACTGTAAACGTGAGATTGTCCAAAGCCCCGGTTGATAGTTTAAATCTTTCGGCATTAAAAACAGGAGTCATAGCATTTGATGAGCTAGTAGAAATTGGTGCTAATACCCCCATTAAAACTATTATAAAGGAAAAGGTTGAAATCATTGATAAAGATTCAACTGAGGTAAATTTCAAAATGGACTTCAATCAGTTTCACAATATCATATTTATCGATTTTGAAAAAAAGGAACGCGAGGTTTACACCATCACATTTTTACCCGAGGCAGTCACCGACTTTTTTGGCGTTGTAAATGATACCATTACTTTTAAAACAAATACCAGAACAGTTGCAGATTATGGATTTTTGTCATTTTCAATAGTCAATCCAAAATCTTATCCCATCATTGTTCAGCTGGTCACTGAAAGGGGTGATGTGAGTAAAGAACAATATGCGCAAGATGGAGAAACCTCTTTTTATTTTGAAAACATCATAGCAGGAAACTACTATGTGAGAATCATCTATGACGAAAATGAAAACGGCAAATGGGACACCGGAAATTTTTTAAGACGTCAACAACCTGAAGAAGTCATTTATTTTCCAAAACTTCTTGACATCAGGGCGAACTGGACCTTAACCGAAACCTTTATATTGGAATAAAAAAATCCCGCGCAGGGCGGGATTTAATTTTTGTGTTTCACACGGCAAAACTTACATAGAAGCAGGATAAAGAGTGACGTAGCTTTTTGCTTTTACTGCAGGAAGGGTTGAGCCATATGTTGCATTGATGGCTTCCATAAATTTATTGGCTACAAAAGCATAACCTCTTGCTGTAGGGTGAACTCCATCCAGCGAAAAGGTACCTCCAAACACCAGACTGGCATTAAGCGTGTATTCATCAAATTGCACTCCGGTATCAGCAACTTCATTTAGTATAGCAAAAGCATCTACAATTGCAAGCCCACTTTGATTGGCCACATTTTCAATAATCGCATTAAATGAAGCAGTGGCAGTGATAACTTCCTGCTGTTCTTGAGGAACAAGCACCCAATTGTCAGCCAAAGGCACAGTGAGACCGTTGATTAATTGAGGGTTGTTGTTTACTGTGGTTCCAATAAAACCTGCAGCGGGGAGGACAATTAAATCTACAGAAGTAGTTTGTCTTAGCGAAGGTAGCCCTAATGCAGACAAGTCCTCAAGGTATTCATCTTCAATCACAACGGCATTTTGGCCTGCAGCAAAACTGATGGTTCTTGCCTGACGTTCAGTGCTGTCAATAAATCCGCCTCCTTCAGCCTGAGCCAGTCCTGCGTTATAAGGAGCATAAGCCTGATTCAACATAGCCGCAGTAGCTTCATCAAGTGGCACCGGGTTCCAGGGCACAGTGTTAAAATAGGGAATGGTCATTACGTTGGGAATGTTAGCCATCACCCCTTTGGCACCATTTGCTGCCAGGGCATCAACCATTCCGTTTAAAACTTGCGCAAAAACAGTAGGGTCTGTGATGTCGTTTCCACCATAGGTGGTTGGGTCAAAATTTCCTGCCTGGTTAACACCGGCACCACCACTGGTGGCATAACCGAGCACATCGTTATTTCCTGCCCAAAGCGAAAAGAAAGTGGCTTGTTGAGCTGCTGCGTCACCTAAAACGGTTGCATTGGTGCCACTTGCAAATCTAACATAATAAGGATTTGCTTGACCAATGGGAACACCGGCTACATTACCGTAACCGGGAGCTACAAAATGGAAACTTTTGGCACCCGGAATTCCAAAATTATTGAAAGGCCCGCTCAGTGGTGCAGTAATTTCAGTTGTGGGTGTACCCTCAACTCTAACCGGTGCGGAGCCGTTAAAGTACAATCTGTTAGCAACAATAACGTTTCCGCCAAGGGTCATTCCTCCTAAATTGTCATTCATAAGAGGTTGGTTAAACTCACCTCCACCCGCAAGGGCAAATTGACCTGCAAGTATATTTGGAAGAGAATTTTGCTGACTCGCTATAAACAAAGCCCCGTCAGTAAATCCGGCAGTCAGTGAGTTTCCAACAGTAACAAACTTTGAAAAGTCAGCTTCTCCTGAAACAACCACAATTGGTTCTTCATCGGCTGATGGGTCTCTTTCATCTGCTGTACAAGAGATAATCAAAGCTCCAAAACACAGCATTAACCATTTATATTTATTGATATTCATATCTGTAAATTTTATAGTTATTATAAATTGTTAATTGACAGGGATACATAGTATTGTGTGCCGATAAGCCCTGTTCCAAAAGCGGTAAAATATTCATTGTTTCCAATGTTTGCAGCACCCACTTTAAGGTTTGCTTTTAACACAGGAATGGTATAGTTGATTTGTGCATCAACAACTGCAAATGAAGGTACATGACCATCAGCAAAAGTGGCTTGCCATTCAAATGAGTCACTCCATCTATAGCTCACATTAAATCCAAGGTTTTTCACAACCTCAGTGCTTCCAAAGCTTGCTTTTACCCTGTGCTTAGGTGTATTGAAGCTGGTCCTGAAATCTGGCGCTGAAGCTTGGTCAAAATCTTCTTCGGCAAAGGTGTAATTTACATCAAGGTCAAAATTTCCAAATACCCTGGTGCCCAAACCAATGCTAGCTCCATAGGATTTCACATCAGCATCAGAGTTGGTGTAAGTTTGGAATGCTTTAAAGTCACCTTGTTGTAATGCAAGCAATGAAAGTGAATTGTCACCCACTTCACCATAAAGAGGTACAATAACAGTTTCATTTGAAATAAAGTCCTGATACTGGTTATAGTAACCGCTCAAGTCAACAATCACACGACCCAATCGAGCTCTGTAACCCACTTCAAAAGCAGTGACCTGTTCCGGCTTTACCAAATCCACATTTGCAGCCTCAGGTGCACCTGCGTTAACTGAATTTAAAGAAAATGAGTTTTCATAAGCATCTCTACCTGAAATGGTAGCTGTTGTGCTTCCGGTGGCTGCTGCCCCTGCTCCGCTAACTGGGAAAGTTCTTACATAGCGGTCTAAATTAGCTTCAGCAGAACCAACAAGTATTGCTCTTCCCACGTCAAGACCAATAAATAAATCCTGAGTAGTTGGATTTCTGAAACCGGTTTGGACCGATCCCCTGATGTTATGGTTTCTTCTTTCTCCTAAAGTATATCCGATAGAAAATCGTGGCGAGAAGTTGCCTTCAAACAACTCAGATTCGTCATAACGCACAGAACCTGTTAATCTTAATCTGTCGTCCACCAGTTTTTTCTGAACTTGTAGATAAGCACCATATTCATTATAATTAATGGGGCCATCATAATCAGTAAAAATGGTTCCGAAAGAGTTTAATTTATATTCCCTGAAAGAACCACCTACTTGAATTTCGGCAATGTCTGAAGTTAGGTGTGTAAAATTATAGTTGGCATCAACGTGCCGTATTTGTGAAGCGTCTTTAAATTGTGAACCTGTAGCTAAGTCTGGGTCGTTGGTAACTTTATTGAAAGCATTATTGAATGCATCAGAACCCGGCTCAAAGCGACCGGTATCAGCTTGTTGTCTGGCCAAAGCATGAGCCTGTTCTGGACTCATACCCATTAAGGTTCCCTGAATAAATGCACCTGCATATTCACCAAACCACTGAGAATCCGGTTTCCAAATTCTGTTGATGTTGATGCCCGTAAAGCGTGTGTCATAAGAATTTCCGGCACTTTCATCAGTAATGTAACCCCTCAGGAAGAAGTTGTCATTTTTGAATTCAAGTTTGTGTTGCTGAAGGAAGAAGCCTTTGATGGCGTATCTATTGGCTCCCTGATAAATGGTTGAACCCACACCAATTTTCCCTAAATAGCTTATTTCAAAATCGTTGCCCCAAGGCCTGTAATGTAATGCAGCGTCAAATTTTACGCTTTCTGCGTTGTAATCGACCAGGTCTTTTTCGTGATAACCGGTACGACTAACACTTTGGTTGGGCAAAAGGTTAACAGCGCCTCCGGGAATAATTCCCATATTAGCTAATGCCTGACCCACACCTCTAATGTTTGTGCTTACCTCGTCACCATAGATATTCAAACCGTCATAATTGGGGTGAGATCGGTCTCTGCCGGGGTTTAACACATCTACTTCGCTAACGGCATACCAATCAGTTCCTTTCAGGTAAGAGAAGTTTGCTTTTGCAGCAAATTTGTCAGAAAATTTCTTTGCAACACGCACTCCAAAATCGAAGAAACTATTATCGCCGGCCGCTTCTTGAGAGGTGATTCCTTGTTTATAATAAGCGCTGATGCCTTCAAAATCAAAAGGGTTTTTACTGGTCATAAACAAAATACCGTTGAATGCGTTTGCGCCATATAGTGCCGAAGAAGCTCCTGGAAGTAACTCGATGCTGTGAACATCAAGTTCGGTCATGCCTAAAAGGTTCCCTAAAACGAAGTTCAAAGCAGGGGCGGAGTTGTCCATACCATCAACCAGTTGAACAAAACGAGTATTTGCAAAGGTGGCAAAACCTCTTGTGTTGACTGATTGAAACGTTAAACTGTTGACGTTGATATCAACGCCTTTAAGATTTTCCAGACCACCGTAGAAGGTTGCAGCAGCAGTGTTTCTTATTTCTTTTAACCCGAATCTTTCAACCGTAACCGGAGATTCAAAAATTCGTTCAGGGGTTCTCGATGCTGAAACAACTATTTCATCTAATGAAGTGCCTTCGACCAGCACAGCATTGATTACCTGATTGTTAGTGGTCACCTGAAATGAGCGTGACCCAAATCCAATGCTACTAATCTCTACTGAAAATGGAGGATTTTGTGTGACAGTAAGTGTAAAATTACCGTCAAAATCACTTACAGTTCCTTGCGTAGTGCCTGTTGCGATGATGTTTGCACCAAGAATTGGCAATCCATTATTGTCCACCACACTTCCTGTAATTGTTGTTTGGGAATGAACAGAGAAACAGAATAAAAGAAGGAATAAAGGTAAAAATGTTTTCATATCATATGATTATTAATTAGCGATAACAATATAGCTAAATTTTATCAGATATGACAAAAAATATTTTTCCCAAAAGGTTTATTCCACGGTCACCGATTTGGCTAAATTTCGTGGTTGGTCAACGTTGCGATTGAGCAAGACGGCGATGTGATAGGAAAGCAATTGTAGCGGGATTGTTGTAACCAAAGGACTTAGCGACTCAGGGGTTTTTGGAACTTCAATAATATAGTCGGCCATTTCCTTTACGGTGGTATCGCCTTCTGTAACCACAGCAATGATGACTCCCTTTCTGGATTTGATTTCCTGAATATTGCTCACTACTTTATCATAGTGATTGCTGTTTACGGCAATTACAACTACCGGCATTTCTTTGTCAATAAGTGCAATTGGCCCGTGCTTCATTTCAGCAGCAGGATAGCCTTCGGCGTGGATGTATGAAATTTCCTTTAGTTTTAAAGCTCCTTCCAAGGCAACCGGAAAATTATAACCCCTTCCGAGATAAAGGAAATTTCGTGAATTTTTAAACACCCGGGCTATAGTCAAAATATGCTCATTTGACCCTAAAGCGGTATGGACTTTTTCAGGAATTAGCTCTAATTCCCTTAGGAAAATATTATAATCTCTGTAAGATACTGTTCCTTTTATGCTTGCAAGCTTAAGTGCAATCATGGTTAGAACGGTGATTTGCGTCGTAAATGCTTTTGTTGAAGCTACTCCAATTTCAGGTCCTGCGTGGGTATAAGTGCCGCTGTCTGTTTCTCTAGAAATTGTAGAACCCACAACATTGCAAATGCCATAAACAAAAGCACCTTTTGATTTAGCGAGTTTAATTGCGGCAAGAGTATCTGCGGTTTCACCACTTTGAGAAATGGCAATTACAACATCTTTTTCGGTGATAACAGGGTTTCTGTATCTGAATTCAGATGCATATTCAACTTCAACGGGAATTCTTGCCAGGTCTTCAAAAATGTATTCAGCAACAAGTCCTGCATGCCAGGAAGTGCCACAGCCAATGATTATGATGCGGTTGGCGTTTACAAATTTCTGAATGTGATCTTCAAGGCCACCAAGTTTTATAATGCCCTGGTCAGCTAGTAACCTTCCGCGATAAGTGTCTTTAATAACATTGGGTTGCTCATAGATTTCCTTGAGCATAAAGTGGTCATAACCGCCTTTTTCAATTTGCTCCAGATTTAATTGAAGTTCATGTATATAAGGTTCAACCAGAGAATCGTCTTTTATTTTTCTAATTTTTACCCCTTTGTGTCGTCTAATGACGGCCATTTCTTCATCTTCAAGATAAATGGCGTTGTTTGTGAATTCAATAAACGGTGAAGCATCGCTGGCAATAAAAAATTCTTTATCACCTACTCCAATAGCAAGTGGGCTTCCCAGTTTTGCAGCAACAAGTTCGTTGGGTTTGTTTTTGTCAAAAACAACAATGGCATAAGCTCCCACAACCTGATTTAATGCAATTTGGACAGCTTTGCCTAATTTTACATTTTCCTTTTTAATAACATCTTCAATCAGGTTGACCAATACTTCGGTATCAGTATCTGAAGTAAAGGTATATCCGCGTTTGATGAGTTCTTTTTTGATGGTATCATAGTTTTCAATAATACCATTATGGATGATGATAAGATCTCCGGAATTGGAATAATGCGGGTGTGAGTTTACATCATTGGGCACTCCATGAGTTGCCCAGCGTGTGTGACCTATTCCAAGATTTCCTTTTGAGGTTAATTCTTTTTTGGCTTTGTTGTCCAGATCGGCAACTTTACCTTTGGTTTTACTGAGCTGAATATTGCTTCCGTCATATATGGCAATCCCGGCACTGTCATAACCTCTGTACTCTAGGCGTTGCAGTCCCTTCATAATGATTGGATATGCATCTTTTTCGCCAATGTAGCCTACAATTCCACACATAAGTTATTAATTGTTAATTTCGGTGTAATAGATGTTCAACTTAATTCTTTTATCCGGATCAGGGTGGTTTGAACCATAGATGACCGTTCCTTCCGGTGAAATGACATTTGAAGTAGGGATTTTCTCTATGCCCGGTGGGGTGACATTCTGAAGATTCTGATTGGTTAAAACCCTGATATCCGGACTAACCACAAGCCCAAGTCTAACGTTTGTTGAATCTCTGTTAATCAAATTGCTGATGTGGCTGGTAATCCTAAAGCGGTAGCTCTCTCCATTGCCACTGGCATCTCTTTTTAATCTACCCAGATGGTTTGTTTTAAAATCAATCGGGTTTCCGGCCGGGGTGTTATTGTCTAGCTGATAGTCAATCAAGACCCTGTTGTTATTCAAATCATAGAGATAGAGCCTTTCTGGTTCAGATGAGCCTCCGTTTACCACATTTTTGTTAACTTGGATTGTAAGATTGGCTTCATTGATTAGCCATTTTTTACTTCTCAGGTTGTCAAGTTCGTCGGCAACGTTGTTTCCGTTTAAATCATTTCCAAACAGTTCAATTACCGTAACGGTTCCTGCGCCTCCTTTTATGTAGAGGTTTTCAGCACCGGCTGTATTGGGGTTGTTTAAAATTTCCTCAAGTTCGGGAGGCATATTGTTT
>NZ_JCBCCK010000109.1:0-7886 GCF_059864935.1 Planktosalinus sp. | reverse complement strand
TTTGAAGTAGATTTTCCGGGTAACACTAAAAAACTTCCGGTGGTTAAAGAAGTGACCAAAGGCGATTTTGACATTACAGGCATCGTGGGCTTTTCAGGAAATAAAATCATTCTGACCCGAACTTCTTTCAATCAGGCCAGTGAAATCTACTCCTATGATTTAAAGTCGAAAGCCTGGAATCAAATCACCAAAGTAAACGACGACATTTACAATTCCATTTCGTTAAGCAATGTCGAAAAACGTTGGGTAACCACCACAGACGACAAGCAAATGCTGGTTTGGGTGATTTATCCGCCCAACTTTGACCCTTCAAAAAAGTATCCAACACTTTTGTACCTGCAAGGTGGACCACAAGGTGCTTTGAGCCAGTTTTACTCCTTTAGGTGGAACTTTCAGGTGATGGCTGCACAGGGTTATATTTTGGTAGCACCCAACCGCAGGGGGATGCCCGGTCACGGTGTGGCATGGAATGAAGAAATAAGCAAAGATTGGGGGGGACAGGCTATGAGGGATTACCTCTCAGCCATTGATGAACTGTGCAAAGAACCTTTTGTTGACGATACAAGAGTGGGGGCAGTGGGAGCCAGTTTTGGGGGCTACTCCGCCTTTTTCCTTGCCGGAATGCACGACAACCGATTCAAAACTTTTATTTCACACGCAGGGGTGTTTAACCTGGAAAGCATGTATGGCACTACTGAGGAGCTGTTCTTTGTCAACTGGGACATCGGCGGACCTTACTGGGAAAAAGACAATAAAGATGTTCAAAGAGCTTACAGCGAGTTTAACCCTATAAATATGGTTTCAAAATGGAACACCCCTATGCTGATTATCCAGGGAGCCAAAGATTACCGTGTACCGATTGGACAAAGTCAGGAAGCCTTTCAGGTGTTGCAGCAAAAAGGCATCAAAAGCCGTTTTGTGCTCTTCCCCGAAGAAAACCACTGGATACTACAACCCCATAATGGTATGGTATGGCAAGGGGAGTTTTTCAGGTGGTTGAGGGAGACGATGTAAAGTTGGGAATAAGAAGATAGCACGCTAATAACGCTGATACTGCTGATTCTCGCAGATTTTAATAAGATTTTTTCCATGAAAATCCGCTTAAGCCGTGTTATCTGTGTGCTATTGTTCCGAAATTTTATTTGATAAAAAAGATATATTTGGAGAATGAAAAAGTTTTACAAGACAAACAAAGATTTTCCAAAACTCTCAACAGTGCTGAGAGAAACAAATCATGAATCAACAAACATTTTTAAAGATAATTATGTATTGGAACTTCTAAACTTACCAAAACTACACAGCAAAATCGATTTGCAATCTGGACTGGTCGGCAAATTTGAAAACCATAAACTCTAAACAATAAACAAAAAACTTTAAGTGGAATCCAACCTCCTCACCCAACTCTTCCTACCTCTTGCCCTCTTTGTCATTATGCTGGGTATGGGGTTAACGTTAAAACCCAACGATTTCAGAAATGTGATTTTGTTTCCCAAAGCAGTGGGTGTGGGGTTGTTTTTGAAACTGGTTTTTATTCCGGCACTGACCTTTGGGTTGTTGTTTATCTTTCCCTTGCAACCGGAGCTGGCGGTGGGGTTTGTGATTTTGGCGGCTTGTCCGGGTGGGGCAACTACCAACCTGATTACCCACCTCTCCAAAGGCGATGTGGCGCTTTCCATCACTTTAACTGCTATAGCCAGTGTGATTACGGTATTTACCATTCCCATTTTGGTGGATTTTGGTATGTTGCAGTTTATGGGCGAGAGTCAAAAAATTGAACTTCCGTTTTTAAAAACCATTGGCCAGATATTGGCAATAACTATTGTTCCTGTTGCTGTGGGGATGGTAATACATAGCAAATACCCCAAATTCTCCCACAGGGCTGAACGTCCGGTAAAAATACTTTCGGCGCTGTTTCTGGTGCTGATAATTGCTGCGGTGTTAATCAAAGAACGTGCTAACCTCGGGGAGTTTTTCGCGAAAGCGGGACCACTGTCCTTAGCACTCAATTTACTGGGGATGTTTTTTGGCTATATCATCACCAAAGCCATCACCAAAAACAAGGCTCAGGCCATTGCAGTGGGCGTTGAGGTGGGCATTGTAAACGGAACGCTGGGTATTGCCATTGCCGCAGGAATTCTTCAAAACTCTGTGATGACAATTCCTTCGGCGATTTACAGTATAATAATGTTCCCGGCCGTGATGCTGATGGTTTATTTAGGGAATAAAAAACCAAAATCTGCCTAATGGCTCACATAACCTGCACTACCTTTTTATTCAACAATTGTTTGACGTTTTCAAGCGATTCAAACAACTGTTCTAGTGATTCAATCACAAAATAGTCTTCCTGCATCACATCGGTTCTAAACGGTTTGTTCAAAATGATTTCAATATCAAATGGCAGAAAGTTCGCTTCCTGATGGTGAATTTGATTGGTTTCGCCAAAGGACGAAATGATTCCTGCGCCATAGGATTTAATTGCACCGGCTTCCTGAATCACGCCAAACTCTATTGTAAACCAGTACAACCGTTGTAACTGAACCAATTTTTCTTTATCGTGAATAAACTCCTTGCCCAATTTCCCAAACTCATAGACAAATTCTGAAAACACCGGATTTGCCAATAACGGAATGTGTCCAAAGGTATCGTGAAACATATCCGGCTCCTCAAGGTAATCAAGGTTTTTCATGCTTCGCAACCAGGTAGAGGAACAGAATCGCTTTTGCGAAAGCAGCTTAAAAAACTCCTCAACAGGAATCAACCCGGGAACCACCTCTATTTTCCAGCCGGTTTCTGATTTAAACCAGCGGTTCATTTTCTCGAATTCGGGGATTTCATTTCCGTTTAAAACAGGGTTCATAAAATCGAGCGATTTCAAATAGGCAGCAGATCCTTTTGTTTTCAGGTTTTGCTGTTGTCGTTCAAAAAGTAACTTCCATACTTTTTTGTCCTCCTCAGAGTAGTTGTTCATGTTTTGTTTCATTTCATCTGTTCATTTTTAAGCATAAAAAAATCCCGATTCAAAAGAACCGGGATTTTAGGTTAACGTATTTGTTTTTTAACAATACATCACTGTCCGATTCTTCTCGTAAGAATTGGATAGTAATAATATGTGTTGTTAAAGTTTCTCATTGCTTTTGTAAAACCCAAATCTAATGAAATAGTTTTTAATTGGCGGGAATTTTAATGAAAATTGTGAAAACCCAAAGTTAAAAAATGCTTGGGTGGAGGAATTGTACGCTATTTATATACAACCTGCATCAAGAATAAAGCAACAATATTTACTACAGAAATTATCAAATAAAGGAATACCAATTGTTTGTTTCTTTTTGTCAAATGATAATTTTCAACAAACTCTTTAGTATTAATCGAGGTTCTATAAAATTGAACATAAAAATATATGCTTAATCCAATTAAAATAAAAACAGATTTTGAAGGAATATAGTTTAAAATAAAAACTATGGACATAATATTGAAGAAAACCATTAAAATATAAAATACCTAACTCCCTACTGACCAATATTGATATTTTTTCCAAACCTTGATATACTCTTGTGCAATCGTTACAAAAGCAATTTCAAATAGTTTCATATCCCTAATTTTTTTGTTGTTTTTAAATCTATATTAGAATAATCAATCAACCTCTCTCACTTATTTTCTTTTCTGGATTTTGCCATGTATTGAACACAGAATAAACAATGACTTTATCATTTGCAATTTCATAAATAACCAAGAACGGAAATCGTTTTAAAAAAGCTACTCGATAGGGTTTTCGCTTTTGAGGAAAGTGCTTTGGATTTGTTATAATCCTTTCAAAATAAGTGTCCAGATGTTCTAAGAATTCTTCCCCAAGCCCGGTGCGTTTTTCTTCGTAATATAGGTAAGCTTCGATGATTTCAATATTAGCCTCATCTTTAACATCTAAAATATATGTCATTTACTAACTGCTTTTCTTGCGTTTTGTTTGACCTCTTCCCAAGTAAAGGATTTACTTTCACCTTTTAAATGGGCCTCTCTACGCTTGTCAATCATTTGATAATGCTCTTCGCTTAGGGTTAGTTCCTGTTCGTCATTTTGATAGGTCTCCGCTAATGCTTTCATCATTTTTAATAATCTTACATCTGCTGAGTTTATATACTCTTTGACGGTATTTCTTAAATCTAAAGTTGTCATAATCTATACTTTTCGTTTTGTAAAGTTACAAATTTTGTTCCACAGATTTTCATTTTAACTAAATGGAAAATATGTGTTTATGTTTAGAAAAGCAATCTAAATCATTTTTTGTAACACGATGCAAAGAGTAAAGTGAAGGTATATTTCAAGAAACGCCTCTCTAATTTAAAACAAAAAATTAAATCACCCGACGCACTTCCACAAACGCATTGTTCCAGTAAGACTCATCAAGACTGGAAATGATAACCCCCTGTGAAGTGGAGGAGTGGATAAAATAGACCTTGCCCAGAAAAACCTCTACCACCAGACCCACGTGATTGATCACATTGCGCCTGCGGTCGGTTTTAAAAAAGACCAAATCGCCCACATTTACTTCATTCAAACTGATGCGTTGACCCCTTGTGGCCATATCACGGCTGTTGCGGGGCAGCATAATGTTTTCTTCTTTAAAAGCTGTAAATACAAGTCCGGAGCAGTCCATGCCGTTGGCAGTAGTGCCCCCAAACCGATAGGGCGTGCCGTGAAATGATTGCGCCACATCCACGATATTTTTGATTTTTAAATCTACCGGAGTATCGGCTTTTGAAGTTGCCGGATTGTAAACAACTACCTCACGTTCCTTGGGTTTTGAGGTTGTTGATGTGTTTTCCTTTGGAATGTTTCTTGAACTGGGGTCAATGACAATTTTAGCGTCATATTTTTTTTTGGCACTGCCACAAGAGGCAAGTAGAAGGCCGGAAATTAGCAATAGAAAAAAAGGTTTCATCTTTAGATTCATTGTATGCTGTTAACTATCAATGTTGCAGTTTTTTTACTGGCTCCTTTTCCGCCAAGCAATTTTTCAAGTTCAAAATAATCCAAAAACATAGCGGCTCTTTTTTTATCGTCCAAAATGTTGTTCAACTCGGCTTTAAGCCTTTTGGTGTTGAATTCGGTTTGAATGAGTTCGGTGACTGCCGGTTTGTTTAATATCAGGTTTACTAACGAAATGTAATTCAGTTTTATTACCCGCTTGGCGATTTCATAAGATATGCGGCTCCCTTTATAGCACACCACCTCTGGAACTTTAAACAAAGCCGTCTCCAGCGTTGCCGTGCCCGAAGTGACCAAAGCGGCATAGGAAGCACTCAGCAAATCGTAAGTGCGGTTGAGCAGCAAATGCACGTTTTCCTTCTTGATGAACTGTCTGTAAAAGGTTTCATCTTGATTTGGCGCACCGGCAATGACAAACTGATAGTCGGGAAAATCATCCACAACGCTTAGCATCACCGAAAGCATGACTTTGATTTCCTGTTTCCGGCTTCCGGGGAGGAGAGCGATGATGGGCCTGTCGTCCATTTCAAGCTCTTTCTTAAATATTTTTGGGTCAATGGGCGACCTGTTTGAAATGGCATCAATAAGCGGATGCCCCACAAAATGCACCGGAAATTGATGTTTGGTTTCGTAAAAATCTTTTTCAAAAGGCAAAATCACATACATCGCATCCACATCGCGTTTGATTTGCTTAATGCGGTTTTCTTTCCAAGCCCAGATTTGAGGCGAAATGTAATAATGCGTGGGAATTCCCTTTTCTTTTGCCCACTTAGCAATGCGCATATTAAAGCCGGGATAGTCAATAAAAATGATGACATCAGGGTGAAACTGCTCAATGTCCTTTTTACAAAAAGAGATGTTTTTAAGAATGGTATTCAGATTGAGAACCACTTCCAGAAACCCCATAAATGCCAGTTCGCGGTAGTGCTTGACCAAAGTACCACCTTGCGCCTGCATGAGCTCACCGCCCCAATAACGAAATTGGGCATCGCTGTCCAGCACCTTGATTTCTTTCATCAGGTTTGAAGCGTGTAAATCTCCAGATGCCTCTCCGGCAATTAAATAGTATTTCATTTCCCTACTCCCGCGAAAGCGGGAGTCCCGTTAATTAAACTATAATTAAACTATCAAACTCAAAATTGCAAATACATTATCACCAACGCAGCCAGAATGGTTGCCATCAACACCCCACGGGCACGGTAAAGTTGCCTTTTTTTAATCATTGTAAAAAACACGAGGAGGTTTAAAATGGCACCAAGAGCTATGAGATTTCCCAATGTGTCATTTAGCCTGGCAATTTTAAGGCTCTCAATAAACTCATAATCCAGAAAAAAATAGACGTAGATAAACATTCCGGCAAGGTTGGCCGCAATCCCTATCAAAAAACCTAAAACAATTTCTTTTTGCATTTTTTAAAATTATTTTTTGAAATACACCTCAAAGCAAAATCCATCAACAAACAACAAACCTTTTCAGCGCAAATCTGCGAAATCTGCGGGAGATAATAATTTCAAATTTGTTTTTTCAAACGCCATATCTAACTACTCAAAAACTCAAAAACTCAAAAACTATCATACATCCCATTTATTAATTTCTTTGATGGCGTGATGGGCGGTCAAATCAAACTGCACCGGAACAATGGAAATAAACCCCTTTTCCAAGGCAGCTTCATCAGTATCCTCGCCTTTGTCTTCGTTGACAAACTCACCGGTAAGCCAGTAATAGTCCCTGCCCTGAGGGTTTTTTCGTTTGTCAAAAGTTTCTATCCATTGGGCATTGGCCTGTCGGCAAACTTTTACACCTTTGATGTCTTTTTCCTGGAGTTTAGGGATGTTGACATTCAACACAACGCCTTTAGGCAAGCCATTTTTTAAAGCTTCCAAGGTGATTTTTTTAATGTATTTGGCAGCCGATTTAAAATCGGCATCCCAGGAGTAGTCCAGCAATGAAAACCCAACGGCGGGAATGCCTTCAATTCCGGCCTCGACCGCTGCACTCATGGTGCCCGAGTATATCACATTGATGGATGAATTTGACCCGTGATTGATGCCGGAAACACAAATATCCGGTTTCTTTTTCAAGATTTCGTGCACGGCCAGTTTCACACAGTCAACCGGAGTGCCCGAGCAGCTGTATTCCTCCTGCACATCGTCGTCAATATTGATTTTGTTGATATAAAGTGTGTTGTTAATGGTTATGGCGTGACCCGTGGCGCTTTGCGGTTTATCCGGTGCCACCACAATCACATCGCCAATTTCTTTCATTATGGAAATGAGCATCCTGATGCCCGGTGCTGAAATTCCGTCGTCATTGGTGACCAGTATCAAGGGTCTTTTTTTATTCATGAAGCTAATTTTATGCTAAAATAAACAATTTCGCTTCTAAAATTTACAACTAAAAGGTTTCGGTTTCAACAAAGTTATCAAGAATAAAAAATGGGGCAAACAACATCTGTTTTATCCTTTCGTTTCTTATATTGTGGGGTGAAACATGGTTTAACATAAAATTAGTAGCCCTTTGGCTTTGTGGCACGGTTTTTTGTATAAATTAGTAACCTAAAATGATTTTACTATGCGATTTATGAAAAAGAATTTAAAAGTACTTCTTCTTGCCGTTTTTGTTGCTGCGGCTTCCTGTAGTTTCACCACAAAAACAATCGATGACCCCGAAAAGGACAAAGTACTCATAGAATTGATTACTTATGTACTTGAAAAAACTCATTTTGCCAATAAGGATTTTGACGACGCCTTCTCTTCAGAGGTTTACCATAAATTTATCATCGACATTGACCCGCTAAAGCGCTATTTTCTGGCTTCAGACATTGAAGAATTCAGCAAATATGAATACCAGATTGACGACCAGTTAAAAAACAAAGACATTTCCTTTTTTGATCTGGTGCATAC
>NZ_JCBCCK010000395.1:0-3181 GCF_059864935.1 Planktosalinus sp. | reverse complement strand
CCTCGCCTTGCAACACTTGCTTGTCATTGGGGTCGTATGAGTTAACTACAACTTGTGCTAAATTATATGTATTGTCATTGGGTGTATGGTCATTGGCTACCGGTGTTACCGTGGCTGTAAAGTTCAAAATATCACCACCATTAACCGTAGGTGGTTGAAAGGTAAGCATGGTGATGTCTATCTCAACGGTTTGGAACGGCTGCATAGTTCCAATAGAGAAAGTCAGGGAATTGGCTGTCGTTGTTGTCGGTGCCGGATTGGCACTTACTAACTGCTGCATTGTATCGTCAAAGTCTAAAACTGCATTAACATTTGTGAGGGTTTCGGTCCCAACATTTCGCACCACCAATCGATAGTCTGCATTAAACCCGGGGCGGGCTTCGCTGGTGGGCAATAATGTGATGTTTAAATCTTCTATGATTTGGTTGGCAGTTACGCAAAAATCCACAATTTCAGTTGGAGAAGTTGTAAATGTAACCGGAACACTTGTAGGGTTTACTGTAAAATAACTCGGCTGATTTACTACAGAAACCGTAAAATTAGCACCATAAACCCCTAAATTATAATTTCCATTGCTGGAAAAGGCAATCCAGTCGTTTGTACCATCATTGGCATTAATCATCAATCCATTAGTGCCCATATCATTGGGGTCACAACCGTTGTTGTTATGGTCATACACTATTTCTCCGGTAATCATATTGCAATTTGCATATAAAATATCACCATTTATAGTCCACCCCAATTGATTGATCAAATGATCCCGGGCCCCGGAATTACAATACTCCAGAGTATCAGCTCCAAGTGTTCCACCATTAATATTTAAAGTTGCTAAGTGATTTAAAAACATATCATAATTAGGTCTATCCATACCTGAATTTGAGAGGAAAAAATCCAATGCTCCTGTATTAACCTGCCAGTTTGATATATCCTGATTGAAAGAAGTAGCATCTCTAAACATACTTCTCATATCTGTCACATTAGAAACATTCCAAGTATTAAGAGGCTGATTATATAAATCTGCGCCATAAAACATCAACCACATGCTTGTCACATTTGAAACATCCCAATTATTAAGGGGCTGGTTAAATAAATCTGCAGAAAAAAACATATTTCTCATATTTGTCACATTCGAAACATTCCAACTATTTAAGGGTTGATTAAAAGAAGTTGCTCCCCAAAACATCCCAATCATATCTGTCACATTAGAAACATTCCAGTTATCAAGGGGTTGATTAAAGGAGTTTGCATCACTAAACATAAAGCCCATATTTGTCACATTAGAAACATTCCAGTTAATTAGGGGTTGGTTGAATGAGTTTGCATCACTAAACATCGAGCTCATATCTGTCACATTAGAAACATTCCAGTTATTCAGGGATTGGTTGAATGAGTTTGCAGATAGAAACATCCCACTCATATCTGTCACATTAGAAACATCCCAGGTATTAAGGGGTTGATTAAATGAATTTGCTTCGGCAAACATTTGTAGCATATCTGTCACATTGGAAACATCCCAGTTGTTAAGTTGTTGATTAAATGAGATTGAATATAAAAACATAAGCTTCATATTAGTTACATTAGAGACATCCCAGTTATCAAGAGGCTGGTTATATGAGTTTGCATATTGAAACATCCGATTCATATCTGTCACATTCGAAACATTCCAACTATTTAAAGGTTGATTAAAAGATTGGGTACCCCAAAACATCCCACTCATATCTGTCACATTAGATACATCCCAGGTATTAAGAGGTTGATTAAAGGAACCTGCGCCGGCAAACATTTGTAGCATATCTGTCACATTAGATACATCCCAGTTATTTAAAGGTTGATTAAAGGAAGTAGCATTTAAAAACATAAGGCTCATATCTGTCACACTGCTCACGTCCCAACTGCTAATATCACCATTAAATAAAGTTGCCCCAGAAAACAAATTACTCATATCTGTAATGCCGCTGGTGCAGGTGGTTGCTGCATTTGCAGGTGTTATTTGTGCTTTTGTCCTTTTGGTATAGGTTACTCCATTAACAACACCTGTGTCGCCTACTGCTGCATTTGGACACATACACGTCACGCCGTTGGGTGCTAAGTAAAAGTTTTGAGCGTTCACTACAGGACTAATTGCAAAGAATGCAATCGCTATTAATGTCGGGTAAATTATTTTCATGAGTAAATCTGATTTAAGAGCGTAAGATAATAATAAAATGCTATTCTGTTAAAAAAATGTGAAAATCACTTAACTTGTAATAATGGAAAAGGTATTTAAGTATGGTGATATTTAAAATTGCCTATCAATTCTTAATCAACTGCCAATTGATGGTACCTTGATTTGTGGTAATCTTCAGCAAATACATTCCGGATCTTAAATTTTCCACATCAAGTGTTGTTTCCTTTCCCTGAAACTTTTGAACCTCTTTCCCATGCAAATCATAAACACGCACTTCCTGCAATTCAATACCGTCAGTAAGGTGAATATTTAGCGTTTTGTTGGTGGGGTTGGGATACAGCACAATTTGGTTTAGTGGGTTGGGTACATCAGCTATGCTTAGTGGTTCCACAACTGTGGTATGCACCATATTGGTGATAATGGGTGCATTAAAGTCAAAATAAATAGCGGCATCGCCTGAAATCACATCGCCCACTTGTACATTGCTTTTGGGTTTGATTTTATAGGCCACAAAACCGTGGCTTTCCGGTTCATTGGATAGGCTGTCCGGAAGATGGATATTGTCAAACATAAACTCCACACGATTGCCGTCTGTTATGTTTACATAATAGTCATGACTGGCACTTATGGGTATCAGCGTACTCCAGTCCAGTTTGGGATGCAGCGTGTCAAGGATGCGTACATTGATGGCACTAGCAGTTCCGGTGTTTTGGAACCGAATCAGGTAGTCTAAATACTTACCAATATCGTCTATATGCAACTCTTCGCCCTGTAAGACCTGCTTATCGTTGGGGTCAAATGAGTTAACCACTACTTGTGCTAAATTATAAGTATTGTCATTGGGCGTAAAATCATTGGCTACCGGTGTTATCGTGGCTGTAAAGTTCAAAATATCACCACCATTAACCGTAGGTGGTTGAAAGGTAAGCATGGTGATGTCTATCTCAACGGTTTGGAACGGCTGCATGCTACCAATAGGGAAAATTAAGGTATTGGCTGTCGTTGTACCGGGAG
>NZ_JCBCCK010000095.1:0-5761 GCF_059864935.1 Planktosalinus sp. | reverse complement strand
AGTTTTATCTTCAGCATTGATGTTTTCAAGCAATTCTTTCACTTCCATTTTTTCTAAATGGTTATAAATTGAGTCGGATTCAGTGGTTTTAAAGAATTCCATGTTACAAAAGTACACATTGTATAGTAAGACAATGTTTTTTGACAAAAATATTGTTCAAATTTTTAATGCCCTTTTTAGCACGCCTATTGAAAAACACCCAAATAGTAACCATAAAACCAAGCCCTATGAAAGCAAAAATACTTTTATTCGTTTCGTTTCTATTCCTTTGTGAATTTGGCTACAGCCAAAGTAGAAACGCCAGTTGTTAGGCTGAATTTTCACAATCCAGAACAAACTATACTTTCGCAGTAAAACAGAATTGAAAAAAATACATCAATTCAGTTCCTGCGTATTAAGTAAACGATTAAAAAAAGCTGTCTAATTTGTTTTTAGATAGCCTCTTTTCTTTATACTTTAATCAATTTTAAAATTGAATTAAAAGCATCACTTGGTCTCATAGCTTGATAGGCTAAATTTATATTGGGCATATAATATCCGCCAATGTCCACGGACTTACCTTGTATTTGATTGAGTTGATGTATGACTTCAACTTCATTGTCTTTCATTTGATTGGCAACTTCTGTGAAAATGGCTTTTAAAGTGTCATCTTTATCTTGGTTTGCCAAAGCATCCGCCCAATACATCGCCAAATAAAAATGGCTGCCCCTGTTGTCGAGCTCACCGGCTTTTCTTCTTGGTGACTTGTCTTTATCTAAATACTTTTCAGTAGCTTCATCCAGTGCTTCAGCGAGAATCAATGCTTTTTGGTTGTTGTCTTTTTCGCCAAGGTGTTCCAGTGAAACGCCTAAAGCTAAAAACTCACCCAGTGAATCCCATCTCAGGTGATTTTCTTCCAAAAATTGCTCCACATGTTTCGGGGCTGAACCACCGGCACCGGTTTCAAACAATCCGCCGCCATTCATTAATGGTACAATGGATAACATTTTAGCACTCGTGCCTACTTCCAGTATGGGAAAAAGATCTGTCAAATAATCGCGCAATACATTTCCGGAAACAGAGATTACATCATTCCCTTTTTTGATTTGTTCCAATGAAAAAAGTGTGGCATTTTCAGGAGAAAGAATTTGAATGTCGAGGCCGGAAGTATCGTGGTTTTTTAAATAAACATTTACCTTATCTATAAGTTGAGCATCGTGAGCTCTACGACTGTCAAGCCAGAAAATAGTTGGGTTTCCGGTGGCTCTTGCTCTTTTTACGGCCAGTTTTACCCAGTCCTGAACCGGCGCATCCTTCACGGTGCACATTCTCCAGATATCGCCACGTTCCACCTGATGTTCCATCAAAATTTCACCGGCAGGATTGATAACCTGAACTTTTCCGTTTGCGGAAATCTCAAAAGTTTTGTCGTGTGAGCCATATTCTTCAGCTTTTTGAGCCATAAGTCCCACATTGGAAACACTTCCCATCGTGGTAGGATCAAAAGCGCCATTTTCCCTGCAAAAATCTATGGTAGCCTGATATATCGAAGCATAACTGCTATCCGGAACAACGGCTTTGGTGTCTTGTGATTTTCCTTCTGCATTCCACATTTGCCCTGAATTTCTGATCATTGCAGGCATCGAGGCGTCAATAATGACATCACTGGGAACATGCAAGTTTGTAATTCCCTTATCGGAATTGACCATTGCCAAATCTGGCCCGTTCTGGATACAGTTTTTTATGGTTGACTCTATATCATTTCTTTCATCGACATTTAAGGTTTCAATTTTTGAAACCAAATCACCAAAACCATTTCTTACGTCAACCCCAATTTTTTCGAGTATTTCAGAATGTTTGTCAAATACTTCCGAAAAGAAAGTGGTTACAGCATATCCAAAAATAATAGGATCTGAAACCTTCATCATGGTGGCTTTCATATGAAGTGAAAAAAGCACGCCTTGATTTTTTGCATCAGCAATTTGTTCTTTGAGGAAAGCGAGCAGGGCGTTTTTACTCATAAAGGTTCCGTCAATAATTTCGCCTTCTAAAACCTTAATCCGGTCTTTTAAAACTTTTTTAGTGCCTGAATTATCAATGAGAACAATTTGCAATTGGTCATCTTGACGAATGGTAGTTGATTTTTCGTTGTGGAAAAAATCGCCTGAACTCATTGTAGAAACATGCGACTTGGAGTTCTTGCTCCAATCACCCATAGAGTGTGGATGTTTCTTAGCGTAATTTTTAACAGCCCTTGGCGCTCTTCTGTCTGAGTTTCCTTCTCGTAAAACAGGGTTAACCGCACTACCTTTTATTTTATCATATCTGGATTTTATCTCTTTTTCCTTTTCGTTTTGTGGCTCTTCCGGATAATCAGGGATAGCATATCCTTTATCCTGAAGTTCTTTGATTGCTTCATTGAGTTGTGGCACAGATGCGCTTATGTTTGGAAGCTTAATAATGTTTGCTTCAGGAGTTTTTGCAAGTTCACCCAATTCCTCAAGATCGTCAGCGACTTTTTGAGCATCATTCAGCTGGTCCGGAAATTTAGCTAATATCCGACCTGCAAGTGAAATATCACGAGTCTCAAGTTGTATACCGGCAGATGCCGTAAATGCTTGAACTATAGGTAAAAATGAATAAGTGGCCAAAGCAGGTGCCTCATCTGTTTTGGTGTAAATTATCGTTGATTTTTTTGTCATTATATCGGATTTAAAAAAGAGAGATTGTATTATTTTAAAGGTTCACAAATATACGCATTTGAAATGCCTTATAAAAGCAACTGAATAAATTAAGTTTAGTCGCCTAATCGGGTTTTTTACAAATATTCATTACCTTAGTAAACTTCAAAAAAAGTAATTTTTGGCGACTTTTGATTTATGAATCCCGGACTCCAATACATACAAATACAACGCAATAAAAGCACAGCAACCACTTCTGTAGAAGATGTAGTTGCTGTGGAAGCGCCTCTGGAAATTCAGATACAGCACTCCAATGAGAATCGGGCAAAATCAATTTCAGTTACCATGCGTACCCCTGGAAATGATATAGACCTTGCATTAGGGTTTTTGTTTACCGAAGGATTGATAAAAGAATATCATCAAGTTAAGAAGGCTTTTTCTTTTGGCGAAAATATTGTTGTTGTTCAATTGAAAGAAGGTGAAGCCATAGAACTTGAAAATACTGAACGAAACTTCTACACTACAAGTAGTTGTGGTGTTTGTGGAAAATCGAGTATAGAGGCCATACAAACCATTTCGCGGTATAAAATTAAGAACTCAGGTGTTCCTTCTGAAGGAGTACTCTTTGGCCTCAAAAAAACGCTCGAAAAACAACAATCTCTTTTCAGTCTTACGGGCGGAATCCACGCCGCAGCTTTATTTACCTTAAATGGGGAAATAGAAATTGTTCAAGAAGATGTAGGCCGTCACAATGCCCTGGACAAACTCATTGGTGAAGCTTTTCAAAAACAATTGCTTCCACTTGACAATCGCATTTTGCTACTTAGTGGTCGTGCCAGTTTTGAGTTGGTTCAAAAAGCCATTATGGCAGGAATAGGCACTATAGTAGCAGTGGGGGCACCATCAAGTCTGGCTGTTGAATTAGCTCGGGAACACGGTCAAACACTCATCGGGTTTTTAAAACAAGACAGTTTTAACATTTATTCCGGTTCTCTGGATTAATTTGTGACCTAAAACTTTTCAGAAATCCTTATCTTTGGTAAAAACTAATTCCGGATATTTTTTTCCGGTATTAAAACTACTCCGTTCCCATGTCCAAAAATTTAAGTGAACTTTCTGCGCGAAAAGGTCTAGATGACAATCTCTTTGACCGAATGGGTCAACTTGCCCGTCAAACCGGTACTCCTGACAAGGAAGAACTGGAACGACTTGCAGATGAATTTCTTATAGGAACAGCAAACACTTTTGGCACAGCCTCATTTTATGATTTTATGAAGCCCGAAAACAAGGGCAAAAAAGTCTATGTGTGCAATGGCACCGCTTGTGTTTGTGCAGGTACTCAAGATGCTGTGATTGATACTTTAAAACAAAATTTCAAGGCCGAAGAAATTGGTCATATGACTTGTTTGGGAAGATGTCATGAAAACAGTGCTTTTCATTATCAAGGCAAAAACTTTTCAGGAGAAGCTATCAACATATTGGATTTTAATAAAATAAACTCTTATAAAAACCAAGGGAAAGATACTTATCACGTAAAAGCCAATGGAAATGAAATTCTAACGAAACCATTCACAAGCATTGAAGAATATTATACTCCTTTTAAAGAAGCTTTAAAAACAAATTCAGCAGAGGTACTTGAAGAAATCAAAACTTCAAACGTAAGAGGACGAGGCGGTGCAGGTTTTCCCATGGGCCTAAAACTTGAGTTTTGCCGAAACGCCCCAAGCGATGTCAAATTTATTATTTGCAATGCAGATGAAGGTGACCCGGGTGCCTATTCAGACCGCTATTTGCTTGAAGAGCGACCACATTCGGTTTTGTTTGGGATGTTGATTGCAGGCTACGTTACCGGAGCCAGTTATGGGGTTTTATACATCAGAGCTGAATATCCCGAATCAGTTGCAATCGTTCAGGAAGCTATAGATGCCTTGAAAAAAGCAGGCTTATGTGGCAAAAACATTCAAGACAGTGGATTTGATTTTGAATTTAAAATCATCCAGGCTCAAGGTTCTTATATATGTGGGGAAGAAACCGCGCTAATAAACTCCATAGAAGGACAGCGTCCGGAAGTCCGGGTACGTCCACCTTTTCCTGCTCAACAAGGGTTGTTCAATAAACCAACCATTGTCAACAATGTGGAAACTTTGGCTACTGTGCACTACATTCTTGAAAATGGCGGTGCCAATTGGAAAGGACTGGGCACAGATAAGTCTACCGGAACAAAACTTATTTGCCTGGATAGTTTTTTTAAGAATCCGGGAATATATGAAGTAGAAATGGGAACTCCCCTTTCTTATGTTGTGAATGAATTGGGTGGCGGATTTAAATCTCCGGTAAAAGCCATGCAAATTGGAGGACCACTTGGCGGATTAGTTCCTGTAAGTAAAATAAATGATTTAGAAATTGATTTTGAGTCGTTTTCACGAAATGGATTTCTTTTAGGTCACGCTTCAATTATTTGTGTGCCTGAAGATTTCCCAATCATAAAGTTCATTGAGCATTTATTTGATTTTGCTTCCTACGAAAGTTGCGGAAAATGTTTTCCTTGTAGACTCGGAACTAAAAGAGGTCAGGAATTAGCGCAAAAAGCCTTTACGTCAGATTATAAGATTGACCGAATTTTATTTGATGATCTGCTTGAGACTTTGGAAAAAACATCACTGTGCGCCCATGGAGGTGGAATTCCGTTGCCGGTGAAAAATGCACTCATTTTTTTTGAAGATGAGTTAAAACACTATTTTAATTAGAAAAGCCCATGTTATGAAAACAGCTTTTATCAACAATATACCATTTGAACTGCAAGAAGGTGAAACAATTTTATCCTTTTTAAGACGACATAAAGGTGAGCAATCAGTTCCAACGCTTTGTGATGCTCCCAATCTTGACCCTTTTGGATCTTGCAGGGTTTGTTCTGTAGATGTTGCAATCGAAGAAAACGGAAAAGCAAGAACACTGGCTTCTTGCCATACTCCCATTGCTGAAGGACAATATATTTACCCGGATTCGAAGTCAATTCAATCCTTAAGAAAAAACATCATAGAACTTGTTTTAACTGACCATCCATTGGATTGTCTCACCTGTGAAGTCAACGGAAACTGTGA
>NZ_JCBCCK010000085.1:0-1477 GCF_059864935.1 Planktosalinus sp. | reverse complement strand
TTTGTCAATGAGCCGGGAGCCATTGCCGCCATTTACTCATACGGTCACCGCAACCAACAGGGAATGGACATCCATCCGGAAACCGGGAAACTCTGGTCACATGAACACGGACCCAAAGGTGGTGACGAAATCAACATCCATAAAAAAGGGGCCAACTACGGTTGGCCCACCATCACTTATGGTGTCAACTACAACGGCACCATAATTACCGAAGAAACCCATCGTCCCGGCATGGAACAACCCATTTATTATTGGACACCATCCATCGCTCCCAGCGGAATGACTTTTGTAACAGGAGACAAATACCCCGACTGGAAAGACCATTTGCTTGTTGGCGCATTGAAATTCCAGTACCTTGAGCTGGTAAAGTTGGACGGAAATCAAGTAATTGGAAGACAAAAAATAGCAGCTGATATTGGAAGGTTAAGAACTGTCAAAATGGGTCCGGATGGCTATATCTATATGGGCGTTGAAGGTATGGGCATCGTAAAAATTGTTCCGAATTAAAATGAAAAACATCTTTTATTTTGTGGTTGTTGTTTCAACATCCATACTTTTTTCGTGTCTTTCCAAAACCAAAGAAAAGCAAAATGAATCCAGTGCATATACCAATGTAACTCCATTTTCACAAAACAATGATTTACAAAAAAGCATTGACCGGGGTCGTTTGATTTATGACGAGTTTTGTATTCAATGCCACGGCGCAGACGGCAAAGGAATGCCTCGGGTTTTTCCCCCACTCGATGGTGCAGACTGGCTGACCGAAAAACGCTCAGAAAGCATTCACGCCGTAAAATTTGGACAAAGTGGTGAAATTGTAGTCAATGGCGAAACTTACAACAATGTGATGCCACCTATGGGACTCACAAACAAAGAAGTGGCCGATGTGATGAATTATGTGATGAATTCCTGGAGCAACACCCAAGAAAAAATGGTAACTGTTGAGGAAGTGGAAGCGATTGAACCATAATTGAGTTATCGATTACTTTACTAAATCCCAAACCCATAATTTATTACCTTTGTCAAAACACACAATCTATGCTTGTAATCGGAATTGCCGGTGGTACCGGAAGCGGAAAAACAACCGTGGTCAACCAGATTATCAACGAATTACCGGCCAATCAGGTAGGGGTTATTTCACAGGACTCTTATTATAGGGACACCTCAGACCTGCCGTTTGAAGAACGTGTAAAAATCAACTTTGACCACCCCAAAGCCATTGATTTTGAACTGCTTGCCATTCATCTCAACGAATTAAAAAACGGCAAAACCATCAAACAGCCTGTGTATTCGTTTATCGAGCACAACCGTACCAAAGAAACCGTTAAGACCGCTCCCAAAGATGTGATGATTGTTGAGGGCATCCTAATCCTCACCCACCCTGAAATCAGGGATATGTTTGACATTAAAATCTATGTCCACGCCGACAGTGATGAACGATTAATCAGACGTTTAAAAAGAGACATTTCAGAGCGCG
>NZ_JCBCCK010000350.1:0-2058 GCF_059864935.1 Planktosalinus sp. | reverse complement strand
TTTGCGATTTGTTTTTATTTGGTGAGCTTTTCAATATACTTGATTTGGCATCAATAAAATTTCTGTACTTCTAACTTCTCATATCTAACTTCTCACTTAAAATTCCTTTTACTTATCTTTGCGCAAACAGCAAATTCTATGAATTATTTCTCATCCAATTTCACTTTAGGCATCCTTGGCGGTGGTCAATTGGGCAAAATGCTGCTCTATGAAACCCGAAAATATGACATCACCACCAAAGTGCTCGATCCCAGTGATGAAGCACCTTGCAAAATAGCCTGCAACACTTTTGTTCAAGGCGATTTGATGGATTTTGACACGGTTTATGATTTCGGAAAAGATGTGGATGTCCTCACTTTTGAAATTGAAGGTGTGAATGTTGAAGCTTTGGAGAAACTGGAAAGCGAGGGCTTAAAAGTATATCCATCGTCAAAAACCCTGAGAAACATTCAAAGCAAAGCGGTTCAAAAACAATTTTATAAAGACCACTTGATTCCAACGTCGCCATTTATCATATTCAAAGACAAATACAGCTTGCAAGAAGCTCTGATGCGCCAAGAGTTGCATTACCCTTTTGTATGGAAAAGTGCTACCGGCGGTTATGACGGAAAAGGTGTGAGCATTATCCGTGATGCTGAAGATTTGATTCCGCTTCCGGAAGGCGAGTGCATAGCTGAAAAGCTCATTCCGTTTAAAAATGAACTGGCGGTGATTGTGGCGCGCGCTGTTTCGGGCGAAATCAAAACCTATCCCGTGGTGGAAATGGAATTTCACCCCACTGCCAATCAGGTGGAATATGTGATTTGCCCCGCCCGTATTGATTCCGCTGTCGCGGAAAAAGCCCGGGAAGTGGCCATGAAAGTCTCCAAAGCAATGAAACACGTGGGCTTGCTCGCCGTAGAACTCTTCCAAACCGAAGACGACGACATCATCGTTAACGAAGTAGCCCCCAGACCCCACAACAGCGGACACTACAGCATTGAAGCCAGTTATACCAATCAGTTTGAGCAGCATCTCAGGGCCATTTTAGATTTACCATTGGGCAATACTGACAGCAAAGTCGCCGGAATTATGGTCAACTTAGTAGGTGCTGAAGGCCACACCGGACAGGTGGTTTATAAAAACATCGAAAAAATCATGGCCATGCCGGGCGTAACACCACACATTTACGGCAAAAAAGAAACCCGCCCTTTTAGAAAAATGGGACACGTTACTATTGTGAATGAAGACATCGCTGAAGCGAGAAAGATTGCTGAGGAGGTGAAGAACGCTATTCAAGTGACAAGCCTCCCCAACCCCTCCAATGGAGGGGCTTAGTAAAATCATTATTTAAAAGACTATTTCGTTGAAAAAACCTATTTTTGTTTAATAAGAAACCTAAAAATCCCTATTTATCAGATTAAAGGTTATTGTTTAATTTAAAAAAAACACCCCGTAAAATTCCCCCTTTGGGGGTTAGGGGGCTGATTATGAAAGTAGCCATCGTCATGGGAAGCGACAGCGACCTGCCGGTAATGCAAGAAGCCGTTGATATTTTAAAAGGATTTGACATCGAAGTGGAAGTTGACATTGTCTCTGCCCACCGCACCCCAGAAAAACTGGTCGATTTCAGTACTAACGCCCACAAGCGTGGCATTTCGGTTATTATTGCCGGAGCAGGCGGTGCTGCACACCTTCCGGGAATGGTGGCTGCTATGAGTCCGTTACCGGTGATTGGTGTTCCCGTAAAATCCAGCAATTCTATTGATGGCTGGGATTCCATACTATCAATTCTACAAATGCCGGGTGGCGTGCCGGTTGCAACTGTTGCGCTCAATGGCGCAAAAAACGCAGGTATTCTCGCCGCTCAAATTATTGGCAGTACTGATAAATGTGTCCTCGATAAAATCTTAGCCTACAAGGAAGGATTGAAATTAGCGGTGTTGGAAAAGGCTAAGAAGCTAAAAAAATAACCTGTAACATATCCTTTCCTTTTTCGTCATCTTTGTTGTAAACCAACAACCATCAATGATGAAATTCTTGAAATCACTTTCAGCAGTATTACTTTTAGTATTAACT
>NZ_JCBCCK010000150.1:0-4342 GCF_059864935.1 Planktosalinus sp. | reverse complement strand
CGTATCAAAGGTGTTAAGTTCCATTTTTAACCCCGCTGATTTTCTTTACAACGTTTTTGGTAAACGACCGCAGCAAATGCGAAAATTGCGGCAAATGAAAACTGATGACAACATCAGGAATTTACTTCAAAGCAAATTTGACCGCGAAACTTTAATGGTTGTACTTCAACTTGAAAAAGTCGATATCGACGAAATCCTCAACAATTGTAATTACTCTGAAACATTTATCAGAACGGCAAACGACCTTCAGATTCTTGACGCCATTAGCGAATGTTATGAAGAGTATCGTGTTTTGAATCGAAGAAAGAATTAAGTTTTATAATATATTAGACCACATTAGTTTTTAAGGTTTATTCATTTTATTTTTGTGAAAAATACTTTAAAATGAAACAACCTCTAATTATTCTCTTTTTTTTCTTTTCAACATTTTTATTTTCCGGACAAATGAGCTATGAACAAGGATACATCGTTAAAAACAACGGTGATAAAATTTCTTGTTTCATAAAAGATTTAGAGTCCTTAAAAACCCCATCCAAGTTTGAATATAAAATTAACTTATCAGACAAAGAAACTATAACCGGAGATATTCAAAGCATACAAGAATTTGGGATTCCTGAAAAATTTAAATACATAAGACAAACAGTTGAAATTGACACTGAAGCCTATAGAGTGACCACCCAAAGAAACCCAGTGTTTGAATCTAAAACTGTTTTTACAAAGGTCTTGATAGAAGGACAGGCATCCCTATATTCTTATTTTGATGGTGAGGCAAGAAGTTTTTTTTACGGTTTAGAAAATAATGGCGTTCAAAGTCCAAAGACTTTGATATATAAAGAATTCTTTACCGATGGATATGTGACAATGAGGAAAAATGAAAGCTATAAGCAAGAATTGATGAACAATTTAATTTGTGAAAATTTAACCCAAAATGATTTTTTAAATTTAGAGTTTTTTGAAAATTCACTGTTAAAACTTTTTATAAAATACAACAAATGTAAAGAGTCTGACTATACTACTTTTACTGAAAAAAGAAAAGGAATATTTAATCTTAAAATCGCTCCAAGAGTAGCATTTAATTCATTATTTACAGGACTAAGTAACGACAACAGGTTAGACGCTTATTTTGACGATCAAACTCAATTTAATTTTGGAATAGAGTTCGAGTATATAATGCCTTTTAACAAAAATAAATGGAGTGTATTTATTGAACCCACTTATCAGTATTTCAAAGAAGAAGATAAACCAATTGATTATAATAATGTGAGTGTATCTATAGATTATAGTTCAATAGAAGTACCAATTGGTATTAGATATTTTATCTTTTTAAATAATTCATCCAAAGTTTTTGCAAACGTTGCTTTTATTCCGGATTTAGTATTAAAAAATGAATTTGAATACACATTAATTTCCGACGGCAAAAGAAAACTTATCAGTATACCTAATTTTGCTTTTGGTTTTGGATACAATTTAAACAATAAGTTTGACATTGAATTTAGACAAAACACAAATAGAAACTTTTTTACAGGTGGTATATACTATGCACAATACAAAACAAGTTCTATAATTTTAAGATATAATGTTTTGTAACCCCATTCTAGTTTTAAAAATTATGTGCCTAAATTTTACTGTTGTTGTAGCCTTCACTAAAAAAGGAAAGACTACATTGGCACTGTAGATCGTTTAGGAAATCTCATACCAGCTGACCATTATTCTTCAAGGTGTTTTTTTAATGATTGAAGTCCAGATTCAAAATCTTTTCCAATGACCTTGTCCATATTAAAAAACAACATAAATATATTACCGGGTGGTTTGTTCACACCGCTAAATCCCCAGATGACTTTGGTGGTTTCCGGGCCCACTTCTTCCACTTTAATGTAAGCATCACTTTCAGACTTCCAGGGTTTTAAAAACCGAAGTCGAGATTCCATACGGTCGTTTACATAAATACCTGTGATTTCTTGTTCACCTTCACCTACTTCTTTGTTGCCTTTCCATGCAGATACAAAACCCACTTCACCGTCTTCACCTCGGAATTCTTTTTTCATATTTGGGTCTTTATAATCCCAGGGTGACCAGTGGTTCTGGTTTTTTAAGTATTTTATAAAATCAAACACTTCAGGGAGGGGTTTATTGATCGCAATACTTCGGCTGACGTGATAGTTTTTTGGGGCAATCATGGAAAGAACCCAAAATAAAATAAGGATTCCGGCGAGGATGTAAAGAAATGTCATAAGTTAGTTGTTTTGGTTCATTTCAAATTTAATCATTTTTTGTTTCATTATACCTTTTCAAAATAGTATCCACACTTTTAATCGTTTTCATTGACCAATCAAGACGTTTTTCGAGTTGTTCTTCTTCGGTGAGTTGCCAGTTGATTTCGGTTTTTCTTAATTTGGCAACCACTTGTTGTAATATAATTGCTGCGGAAACCGAAATGTTTAAACTTTCGGTAAAACCATACATCGGTATTTTTAAGAAGGAGTCGGCTTGTCTAAACACTTTTTCCGAAAGTCCGTCTGATTCTTTTCCGAAGAAAAAAGCAGCTTTTTGAGTGACGTCAAAATCCTCTAAAAACTGTGAGTCTTTATGAGGCGTTGTCGCAATTATTCGGTAGCCTTGGATTTTAAGTGTTGCAATACATTGATCGATGTTACCATACCTGTACAAATCCACCCATTTTTGGGCACCCATGGCGATTTCCTTGTCAATGCGTTTGCCTTCTAATTCTTCTACAACATGTAAATCCTGAATACCAAAAATATCGCAGGTGCGCATCACGGCACTGGTGTTGTGGAGCTGTTTTACATCTTCGGTGACCACCGTAAAATGTTTGGTGCGGTTAGAGAGTACCTCTTTAAACAATTCCCTGCGACGTTCCGTAAGATAAGATTCCAGATAATTTAATAAATCCAGCTGGCTCATTTAATAAATTCAATTTTTGTAAAAATATAAAAATGAATACAACTTGACATAAAAAAGTAGGGCTACCAATTGGCAACCCTACTTAAAAATTCTAAGTCTAATTGTTACGTCTTATTTGTTTGACGACACAACTTTCTTAACAACAACTCCTCTATTTGTTATCAGCTTGATAAAATACACCTGATCGTTTGCACGAGACATGTCTATTACTGATGTTTCAAGTGAACCTTTAGAATAGTTGTGGTTTTCAACGGTAGTGATTAGTCTTCCTCTGATATCAAATACTTCAAGAGTAACTTTAGTATCAAATTCAAACTTATAGTCAATATTCAACTTGCTATCAAACGGCACAGGATATGGAGTAAAATCAATACTCGTATTGATATTGCTTGTGATACTCTGTCCACAGACAACCCCGCTGTTATTAGACGGTGTAAATATTCCACCATTGTTGGTAGACGCTGAACAAACGCATACTGCTTCACATACTACAGCGTGAACGATAATCCAGAATGGGCCATCTACTAAGATTGGAGCCATACTGTAATTATTCACATTGTCTAAACTACCCCAGTTGAAGGTATATTGTCCAGGAGCTACTGTTGTACTACCATTAGGTAACGTTGGATACTTATCACAACCAATGTATACATGTGTTTCGCTCATAGCATATCCACTGAATAAATCTATAGATACGGTTACTTGTCCTCCACTGTATACTATTGTGGCATCTCCCACATGGGTTCCGTTACCTAGGTTACATTGACCTGCACCTGCATAAAGCGGCATGGTGTAAGTACCATTTTGGTCTATGTAGTTGGTCCAACCCCATCTGTTAAAGCCATCGGTCAAGAAGCAGGTTTCAGCACCATCGAGTCTACCAAAGGCAGTTTCACAGTTGGTGTATTCACTCACTTCTCTTGTCACCGTTACGGTTTCTTCAGTGCTGTTTTGACAATCGTCTTCTACATAGAATACATAGTCTGCAGTTTCATAACATCCAAATGTTTGAATGTTTGATGGATAAGCTATCACTTGTCCACCTGTTGCACAGTTGTCTGTCCAATCTGCTGATAATGATACCGGGAAAACCTCATTACATAAATCTCCAACTACTGGAAGATTAATAATGACAGGGTCAATAGTATCCTCAATGTGGTAAGTGAATGCCCAATTGTGGTTAACACCCTCACAGTCTTGATAATTCCATGTATAAGCAACAGTACCTTGACATCCGTCAAAACTTTCAACTCTATTCGGACCTGTAGGTGTAATTGTGTTTCCACAATTATCAGTTACAACCGGAGGAGTTGGTAATACGTCATCATCAATACATTGAATATCAACGTTCATATTAGCAGGTAATGTAAAGTAACTAGCCTCTATGGTGTAGGTATACACCCAGTCGTGGTTGTTGCCT
>NZ_JCBCCK010000322.1:0-4170 GCF_059864935.1 Planktosalinus sp. | reverse complement strand
TTCCGGAACGAGTTCGCGTAAAGCCGATAACACCTTTGCCGGTGTGGAACAAGTGGACGAAATGGGAAGTATGAAGCTCGACATCGAAGCCCAAACCCGAGCCGTAATTGAAAACATACGCGATTTTTTGTCTGAAGAAGGCGCCGGATTGGAAGACATCGTTGATGTAACCACATTTTTGGTAAATATGAATGATTTTGCCGGCTACAACAAGGCCTATGGCGAGTATTTTGATTACGATGGTCCCACAAGAACAACCGTTGCGGTGCATCAACTTCCCCATCCGCATTTGTTGGTGGAGATTAAGGTGATGGCTTATAAACCGGGGTAGTTATTAGCATTCAAACTTTGACTGGCAAAATTTGCATTAGGAAATTTAACCCAATATCTTTTATAACTTTTTATTAATATGATGGGTCAACAGCAAGGCGAGTACCAAAGCCAGGGCTGATTCAGGAAGAAGAAAGGTGGATTGTTTAATACCATTTACGGTAACTGAAAATCCTTCATAAATAAAATGAGTATCACCTGAATTTAAAGTTATAGCATAAAGTATCCGCAAGGGTATAAACGCGTATAAAATTGAAAAATGAAAACTGATAACAAGTATTATATTAACTATTGCTCTTATAAAAGGTTTATTTACATTTATAAACATCTGAAATTCATTTAGAAAACTAAAATTAATAAAATTTGGCAACTGAAACAATAAATATTCAAAATTTCATCAACGGTAGCTTTCAAGACCCGAAATCCGGGGAATGGATTGACAATTACAATCCTTCTTGTGGTGAGGTGTATGGTAAAATTCCAAACTCAGGAAAGGAAGATGTAGAAGCTGCTTTTCAAGCTGCAGAAAAGGCTTTTCCCCAATGGTCAAACACCACTTTGGAAGTGCGTAGCCGAATCCTTTCCAAAATCGCCGATTTGATAGAAGAAAAACTTGATGTGCTTGCCGCAGCAGAATCCAAAGACAACGGAAAACCGATTACGCTGGCCACAAAAGTGGATATTCCCAGAGCATCGGCTAATTTTCGGTTTTTTGCACAAGCTATCACCCAATTTGCAGCCGAGTCGCATGAAAGTGTGGGCTTAAATGCCATAAACTTTACGTTGAGAAAACCACTGGGCGTAGTGGGTTGTATTTCACCGTGGAACCTTCCACTCTACTTGTTTACCTGGAAAATTGCCCCGGCACTCGCTGCAGGAAATTGTGTTGTGGCCAAACCCAGTGAAGTCACACCTATGACCGCTTTTTTACTTAGTGAAATATGTATAGAAGCAGGCCTTCCTCCCGGAGTATTAAATATTGTTCACGGTCTGGGGCCCACTACCGGGCAAGCCATTGTGGAACATCCAAAAATCAAAGCCATTTCCTTTACCGGAGGTACAGCCACCGGCGAACACATTGCGAGAACAGCTGCTCCGATGTTTAAAAAACTTTCTCTCGAACTGGGTGGAAAAAACCCCAACCTCATCTTTGCAGATTGCGATTATGAGAAAATGCTGGACACCACGGTGCGTTCTTCTTTTGCCAATCAGGGCCAAATCTGTTTGTGTGGTTCACGGATATTTGTAGAAGAAAGTATATACGAAAAATTTAAAACGGACTTTATAGCTCGTGTAAAAGCACTGAAAGTGGGCCATCCTTCTGAAAAATCAAGTAATCTGGGAGCCTTGGTCTCCCAAGCCCATCTCAAAAAAGTACTTTCATACATTGAAGATGCGCCTAATCAGGATGCAAAAATCCTTTGTGGTGGAAAACATGTTACCGTTCAAGGGTATGAAAACGGTTATTATTTTGAACCCACTGTTATCGAAGTGAAAACCAATCAATGCAAACTCAATCAGGAAGAAATTTTTGGACCTGTCGTCACTATCATGCCTTTTAAAACCGAAGAAGAAGCTTTGTCCATGGCCAATGATGTGCGGTACGGACTTTCTGCAACACTTTGGACAACCGATTTAAACCGAACAATGCGGCTGAGCAATCATTTAGAAGCCGGAATTATTTGGGTAAATACTTGGTTGATGCGTGATTTGCGCACCCCTTTCGGCGGGATGAAAGACAGTGGTGTGGGTCGTGAAGGCGGCTGGGAGGCATTACGCTTTTTTACTGAGCCCAAGAATGTGTGTATTCAGTATACTTAAAATTTTAAAATCACTAAATTTGAAGTTATTTCTTCAAATTAAATAACAAGACTCCCTCCCGTGGGGGAAACGGATATGAAAAAGAAACTAAGAATAAATGGCCACTCACACTTGCTTCCTTATCCGGAAGAGATTCCGCAATTTATGAAAGACAAAGAAATCTTTTGGGTGGATAAAGACCGGAAGTTTATGCTCCAAAAAAACTGGAGCCGCCCGGTGACCGATTCCAGCTTTTTTCTTGACGAAAAAATGGAGTGGATGGAGCGCAACAAAATTGACCACGCTGTGGTACTCAATCTTTCACAATTGTATGGAAACGGCCTGCGTGTGGAAGAAATGAAACAAGCCTTACGTTTTCAAAACGATTTTAATGCAAAAATTCAGCATGACAATCCCTCAAAGTTTACAACAGGTTTTGTGGTGCATCCCGGACTTTTGAAAGGAGCCATGTGGGAAGTAGAACGCTGTGTGGAAGAACTGGGTATGCAATTGTTGTGTTTACCCACTCATTATATGGACACCATTGGTACCTGGCGCTGTATTTTTGACGAAGAAAATGAAGAATTATTTCAACTCGCAAGCAAGTATAATCTTGCAGTTGAAATTCATCCTTATGACGGTGAGAAATTTATCCTTTTGGAAAACACATCCTGGCGTTTTCACTTGATTTGGATGCTTGCACAGTGTGCAGATGCTTATCATTTTTTAACACTCAACGGCTATCAGGATAGATTTCCGGGAATGCGTACTTGTTTTGCACACGGTGGACAATTAGCACAAATCAATCTGGGAAGACGCATTCAAGGTTTTGACGGTCGACCCGATTTGTTTGAAGGGAAACACCACCCCAGAAAAGCAGTTGCCCATAAAAACATTTTCTTTGACACATTGGTTCACGATACCGGCTCGCTTGAGTTACTGGTTAAAAACCAAACTTCAAAACAAGTCATTATGGGGCTGGACGACCCCTACCCACTTGGTGAAATGGAAAGTGAACGCCAGTCCTCCTATCCCGGAAAAATCCTGGATTTAGCCAAAGAAAGAAATATCCTCACTGAAGATGAATGTGACGCCATCTGGAGTGATAATGTGATTCAATGGCTGTGTGGTGATGACGAGCAGGCCAAACAAAAATTAATCAAAAGAATTACCGGACAATAATTATGGTCTGATTATCTATAAGTATAGGCCTAATATATTAGGCCTCCTCTGCATAAGCCTCTAAAATACAAATAAATCAAAAAATGGATTTCATCTCTGAAGAACTCGACAATTATGTTGTGGCTCACACCCAACCTGAACCGGAATTGCTACAACAACTCAACCGCGAAACCTGGGCAAAAGTACTGCAGCCCCGAATGCTAAGCGGGCATTATCAAGGAAGAATGCTGAGTATGATTTCAAAACTTGTAAACCCCAAAACCATATTGGAAATTGGCACTTATACAGGTTACTCTGCATTGTGCATGATGGAAGGCATTCAAAAAAACGGGATTTTGCATACCATCGATCATAATGAAGAGTTGTTTTCACTACAGCGAAAGTATTTTGATTTATCAGGATTTGGCAAGCAGATCGTTCAGTATGTTGGTGAAGCATTGGAAATTATTCCCAAACTGAATGAAACCTATGAACTGGTGTTTATTGATGCCGACAAGGAAAATTACATTAACTATTTTGAACTTGTTGTTCCAAAAATGAAAAGCGGTGGCGTGATTTTATCAGACAACGTTTTGTGGAGTGGTAAAGTTCTTGAAAAACCAAAAAAAGACGATATAGACACCCTTGCACTTATTGCTTATAACAAACTTCTTAACAGCGACCCAAGGGTAGAAAGTGTAGTATTACCCATCAGGGACGGTTTAACAATTTCGCTGATTAAATAACAAGGGTTTAAAACTTTCGCTTTATAGGGCCGGTGATTTCGTCTATATCTTCCTTGACCTTGTCGATTTCCTTTTGAACATCTTGAGTAATGTCGATATCTAGACCACGATCCTTGGCGCTTTTAGTGATTTC
>NZ_JCBCCK010000318.1:0-1926 GCF_059864935.1 Planktosalinus sp. | reverse complement strand
TTCTTTTTGCAACACCATCCGCGGATGCGGAAAAAAAGTGAGTATCACCGACTCGAAATTCAACCGGTCTGCTTCGGAAGTGAGTTTTTTTAGAATTTCTTTATGGCCAATGTGCACTCCGTCAAACGTGCCAATGGTAACTATGGTAGGTTTTCCGGTCTTAAAATTTTCTATGGAATGGTGGACTTGCACAGGCTGTTATTTTCCGTTAAAGGTATTCATAGTGGTTGTGATTCCCGCTAAAGCGAAAGATTTTATCACTTCAATGGATTTGTCCAGACGTTCGGGGAGTTGGGTTTCTTCTTCGGGTTCCCAATCGCCCAAAACAAAATCGACTTGGCTTCTCCTTCCAAATTCATTGTCTATTCCAAACCGAAAGCGGTTGTAATTGACAGTGCCCAGTTGCAGCTGGATGTCTTTTAAACCGTTGTGACCACCGTCGCTTCCTTTGGTTTTTACCCTGATGGTGCCAAAAGGCAGGTTGAGGTCGTCTGTAACCACCAGCAAGTTTTCAAGCGGGATGTTTTCTTTTTGTAACCAATACAGCACGGCTTTTCCGCTCAGGTTCATATAAGTACTGGGTTTGAGCAGGAGCAAACTTCTCCCTTTGATTTTGTAAGTAGTGATGTCGCCCAATTTGGCAGGCTCAAATGTCAGGTTTTCATTGTGTGCCAGACGGTCGAGAATTTTAAAACCGATGTTGTGACGGGTGTTTTCATATTTGGGGCCAATGTTTCCAAGTCCGGCGATGAGAAATTTCTTCATGGGTTTTTTTTCTTCAAGTATGTTTGGGTTCTTTTTTGCCAGTATGCGTCCAAAAAATGCAAGCATGTTTTTTTTTGTAAAAATATATAAAAAAAACATCCCGAGGGTATCGGGATGTTTTGTAAATATTAAGATTCAAAATCTATTTATTCTGAAGCCGGGGTTTCAGAAGCATCAGCTGCTCCTTCTGCTTCCGCAGTTTCACCTTCAGCTGCTTCATCACCTTCTTCTTCATCTTCTTCATCTTCTACTACAACACGAGATCTTCTCACCTGTGCTACAACTGTATTGTCAGGATGCATGATTTTGAAGTTTTCGGTTTCAAGTTCGGTTACATAAAGCTTGCTTCCAATTCTAAGCTCGGTAATATCTGCTTCAATAAAATCAGGAAGATTTGCGGGAATTCCTTTTACTTTAAGTTTTCTGTTAGGAACACGCAGAACCCCTCCGTTTCTAACTCCTTTTGGTATGCCTAGAAGGTTTACCGGAATTTCCATAGTGATTTCCTTGTCGTCAAAAATCTGGTAAAAGTCAACGTGAATGATTTTGTCATTCACCGGGTGAAATTGGATGTCCTGTAGGATGGCGTTGATTTTATCGCCATTATCAAGAGCAATTACAACTGTGTGTACATCCGGAGTGTACACCAAGTCTTTAAATGCTAATTCATCAGCTGAAAAGTGTAGTGCTTTGTCTCCTCCGTATATAACGCAAGGCACCTTTCCAGCATTACGTAAGGCTTTGGTCGCTACCTTGCCCACGCTTTCTCTTTGAGATCCGTTGATTGTAATTGATTTCATTTTTTTTAGTTTTTTAAGGTTTAGATGATACGCCCTTTAATCATCGGAGCCTTAAGATTAAATTTATGTTTTGGGCGTTTTATTTTTATAATTCTTAGGTAGTTGAGCGAAGTCGAAACTACATTAAAAATTTTGTGCTTATTGATTTGTTGGTATTTACGCTTATCATCACGTCTGCCACCAGTTTTGAGCAGGTCAATACCCTGATTTTTTTGCTTTCTTGTTTTAACGGAATGGAATCAGTCACGATTAATTCCACCAGTTTTGAATTTTCAATTTTTTCGTAAGCATTTCCTGAAAGGATGGCGTGTGTACAAATGGCCCTAACGCTCAATGCGCCGCGTTCCATCATGACATCGGC
>NZ_JCBCCK010000299.1:0-2729 GCF_059864935.1 Planktosalinus sp. | reverse complement strand
GGGTAGCGCCTTTTTTGGTAAATACATATTTAAACTGGGCAACATAATCCCTTAAAATATCATATCCGAAACTGCTTCCGTGTGTGATGCTTTCCCAAAGTGAATATTCCCTGTGAATGGAATCAAAATTCCTCTTACTTTCAACTCCTATGAGTCCCTTTTCATTTGGAGTGACTGTAGTTTGAACAACTTGCCCATTTCTTTGAACTTCAAGATTAAGTTGAGTTTCAGGGTTTGTTAGTATTTTTTGACTAAACTCATGCCAGTATTTAGTTTCCTCATCATTTACTGAAAGTATTTTATCTCCCGCTTCTAATCCGGCTCGGGAAGCAGGACTATCTGGATCTACTTTTTCTAGAATCGGCTCTGAGATTGGAATAAATGGCTCAAAAACACCGGCCTGAAACATTTGCTGCCCGATATCATCCGGAACTGTCAGCGTTTCAGTGTCTCCGTTTTGCCGTAAAACTTCTACTGTTTTTACATCACGCAAAAACAAGTATTTATTGATATCCAAAACATTCTCAAAATGCTCGCCATTGACTTTCAGAATCTGGTCACCGTCTTCAAATCCGTAGGGTTGTACGATTTCGTGCACTGCAAATCCATCAGGCATGGTTTCGGGGGTGACAAACTCACGTCCGAAATGAAACAGGATCAGTGAATAAATCATAAAGCCCACGATGATGTTTACTGTAACACCACCCACCATAATGATGAGGCGTTGCCAGGTGGGTTTTGAGCGAAACTCCCATGGTTGCGGGGGCTGTTTCATTTGCTCCTTGTCCATGCTCTCGTCGATCATCCCGGCAATTTTCACATAACCGCCCAAAGGCAGCCAGCCAATACCGTAAGTGGTTTCGCCGATTTTCTTTTTGAAAAGTGAATATTTCACGTCAAAAAAGAGGTAGAATTTCTCTACACGGGTTTTAAAAATTTTAGCGGGTATAAAGTGCCCCAACTCGTGCAGGACAATCAGTATTGACAAGCTTAAAATAAGCTGAATGGCTTTTACAAAAAACGGATCCATAAATTCATTTACATTGAACGGCAAAAGTAAGGTTTTAGAACTAGTTTTTAAAGCCTCAATTTAAATTGACTTTAATTTAACGAAAATAGGGTCAAAAAACCTTTTCAAATTCAGTAATTTTGCACTGTTTTTATACAAAAAAATGCTCAAATTTTTCTCCAAATACAAGTTTCTTGCGATAGTTTTGTTGGTGCTTTCGGCCATTATCGTTACTGCCATTTACCAGATTTTAAAGCCTATTCCAAAACTCGCGGTTTACCAACCCAATATGGTAAATTTTGAACTGGTAGACAGCACCAAACAACGCGTAAAAAAATACCACACCATAGCCGATTTTGCGTTGCTTAATCAAAATGGCGATACCATCACTCAAAAGGACTATGATGGTAAAATCTATATTGCCGATTTCTTTTTCACCACCTGTCCCACCATCTGCCCGATTATGAAAGACCACATGGTGAAATTACAGCATATTTTGATGGAAGATGATGAAGTGCTGCTGTTATCACACAGTGTAACTCCTGAAATTGACAGAGTTCCGGTTTTAAAAGCATATGCCGAAAGTAAAGGGGTGGTTGATGCTAAATGGAATATGCTCACCGGTGAGAAAAAACAAATCTATGATTTGGCCCGTAAGTCCTATCTGGTGGCCAAAGATGAGCCTTATGGTGGCGACTATGATATGATCCACACCGAAAATTTTGTGTTGGTGGACACCCGAAGACGTATCCGCGGGTTTTATGACGGCACCGATTGGGCAGATATGGAACGACTACTTAAGGACGTGGCGATTCTTCAACGGGAGGAGCAAAGCAGGCTCTAAACAGACCTTATTTCACAAAACCTTTAAGTTGATAGTTACTTCTCAACTTCCCCTTTTTTCGGTCGGTATAAAAGGGCCAGCACCAGACCGAATAGGATTTGTAAAACCACCAAAACATTTCGGGGGGTAGAGTTGTGGTAATTTTCGCCCGAAATAAAATAATGCAAGCCACTGCCAACAATAAACACTATGGCCGTAAAATAAACAAATGAGCGGGATTTCATGGTATTTAGTTTTTTTCAACTACTGTTTTGAGTTTCTTTTCTGAAGTTCTTCTTTCATAGTTTTAATATTCACCCAATTGGGAATCAAAGCAGCAAATAGAAATAAAGGAACGGCTATTTGCACGTCGGGTTTCCAGCTGCCCTGAATCATCTGGTAAATCATATACACCCCATAAATGATAAAAAGCATCAATGCGGCATACAAAATTGAAATTCCGGATTTGATTTTCTTTTCCAGTTCCTCGTTGGATAATTTTTCAAGTTCTTCTTTTTTCATAAGGTCTAATATCTAATATCCAGCCTTCGGCAGGCAGGCTCACTACTCATATCTCACATCTATAAACTATTGACGTTTCACCAACGCAAAAAAATCATTCTCAAGTGGCAAATAGCCCTGGTCATACACAAAATAATACACCGTCCCGGCTTTGGTGGTATAGATGCTCGTGAAATAATCAAAATTAAATCCCAGTTTTAAAAGTTTGTCTCGGGTGGTTTTGGTTTTTTCTTCGGGGTTGAGGCTTTCCAGGATGCGGTAGTTTTTTCTCAAAGCGTTATTAATATTACGCATCAGGTTTTTACTGTCTTTGTTAAACCGGTTGTTGTAACTGTTGCGGCAGGTGTCGCAGCAAAACTTCTTGTCTGCCCTGCC